>JAUQWT010000402.1 GCA_030835005.1 Ignavibacteria bacterium
GCATTGCTTAAAGAGTACAAAATAACTAATATTACTGCAATTACGAGTAAATGCCTGTAAGGCTTAAGCAGTCTGGCTAAGCGGAAATATTGTTTCATTACGCCAAAAATACTCTGAATTACCTTAATATAAAATGGTAATCAATAAATGATAGCTTTTGATAATAGCTTCAGTGAAAAACCAAAAGACGCAACATATCTATCATTTTATTATGATCTAAATCATTTTATCCGCTTACAATGTGTGTTATATTTGAAACAGCTTTCAAAAGCAATATTTAACCTTCTTATAGTGCTTTGTTCATTGATAAAAGCAAATTATATTTAGTTGATAAACTACTAGGCTCTTGCTGAAATATTAACTTTTAATTTAAATTTATGAACCCCGAAGACTTTAAAATACAAACCTGAAGGACATTTAATGAAGATAATTTTATTTTTCATGTTTTTTTCTATTGTATTTTCCTCTAATTCCATTAGCCAATGGATAACCTGGCAAAAAACTTACGGCGGCCCACATTTTAATGAAGGAACTTCAATTGTAGAAACACCCGATGGTGGCTATCTTGCTGTAGGTAATGATAGAATAGGTCAAATTGAAAGGACTTTGGTTTTAAGGTTAAATCAATTAGGTGATACTTTATGGGCGAAATTTCTGATGGAGGATTTCCCATCTAAAATAATTCAAACATTAGATAATAATTATGTAATTTTGGGCGCTTATACTACAGTTATAAAAATCGATATTGAAGGAAATATAATTTGGCAAAGTGGACCTTTTGATTGGGACAAAATATTTAATACTATAATACAAACATCTGATGGAGGTTATGTAATTTGTGGTAGAATAGACAGCGGTACATTAAGCCATCCTTACCTATTTAAGATCAACAGTGAAGGTGACTCACTTTGGGAGAAGGTTTATACAGATAGTATATTTTTTGGTGCATTTTATGATATGGATATTGCAAATGATAACAATTTTGTCATGGTCGGTAACTTCAGTGATTCAGCTTTCATCTCAGATAAGTTATCAATTATGAAAACTGATCAATTAGGTAATGTAATCTGGTTGCAGCGTTATGATTCTTTAATGTACTACACAACAAGAGGAATTGTTATATCCCCGGATAATTCAATCATAATTGCTGGAAGTTTTTTTATAAGTAAGTTCAATAGTACCGGTAATCTAAACTGGCTTAAACTTTATGATTCATTAAATTTTATTGATCTAAGAAACGTGACACTTACCAAAGATGGTAATTATGTTTTCACAGGAACTTGGGATAGTATCGGTAATTTCACTTTGTACACTGTACTACTAAAGACTGATACTAGTGGAAATGAGTTATGGCATAAATTATTTGGTTTTAACAATTCTGATAGAGGCGAACAAGTCAAATCGACATCTGATAGCGGATATGTAATTATTGGAAGAAGAGAGCCATATTTGGCAGGTCAGATTTATATAATTAAGACTGATAAAAACGGATTTGCAAATCCACCGATAGGTATTGTTCCTATTTCAAATTCAATTCCAGAGAATTACTATCTTTCACAAAACTATCCGAATCCATTCAATCCTGTAACCAATATTAGATTTAGTACCACGGAATCAGAAATTGTTAAATTATTAGTGTGTGATATTTTAGGTAAGGAACTTGCAGTACTTGTAAATGAAAGCCTTAAGCCCGGCAGCTACGAAGTTAAATTTGATGCCACAAATTTTGCTTCGGGTTTGTATTTTTATACTCTTGAATCGGGTTCATTCAGGGAGACGAAGAAGATGGTATTAATCAAATAATAATTCATCCGATGACTCAGAGCCTGACTGCTATGGCAGTTCATCGGATGAATACATACTACTTAGATTACCCAATTATAAATTCTTTGCATATTTGAAAATAATTAAAGATATTAAGCGATTGATATGTAGTTTTTATAAATTTAATTCAGAAATATGAAACATATACTATCAGTTGCATCCTCGTTATTGATTTTGGTTCTACTTGTTTCCTCCACAGCTTATTCATATCCAAAGTTTGCAGCCTTAACAGGCGAGAAGTGCCAAAGCTGTCATGTCAATCCAACCGGCGGCGGAATGCGTAATCTCTACGGGTCAAAGTATTCCAAAGATAATCTGTATTTCAAGTTTTGGGCAAAAGCCAATAAAACCACTGAGATCGATCCTCAGATCACAAAAGGCATATCGATGGGCGCAGATATGAGAATGATATTCATTAATGACCAGACCGGAGAAGGAAATCCGAACTTCAATACATTCTTCCAGATGCAAGGTGATCTTTATGTAAATGCAAAAGTTAACAATTATATCAGTCTTATGGTTGCCCCCGGACTTTACATACCAAATACTTATGGTTCAAGTCCGTTGCCAACCAAATACGAAATTTACGGAATGGTTTCGAATCTTCCTGCAGGCCTGTATTTCAAAGTAGGCCGCTTCATACCTAACTTTGGAATAAAGATACCGGAACACCGCGCTTATAACAGGGTGTTTAACGATATGTACACTCCATACGCGTCAGATGCAGGTATAGAAGTAGGTATATCACCAAGCTTCTTCACCCTTACTGCAGGATTCTCAAACGGCTCAAGCGTCAACAAAAGTAATCAGCGGAATAACAGCTTTGATTTTGATAACCAAAAACAAATTACTGTTTCGGGCGATTTCCGCTGGGCTGCCAAGAAAAATAAATATACTTTCGGTCTCGGCGGCTCATTCTTAAGCAATCCGTTTAAATACGATCCGAATAATAATGTAAACGCTTTAAGGCAAATGGCTGCCGGATTCATATCTATCGGTTTATTTGAGCGTGTATCAATAATCGGCGAGCTTGCCTACAACCGCCTGAAGCTAAATGACTCATTAAACACAAAATCTGATTTCAAAACAATTTTTGGCGAGATAGATATCAGAGTAACTAAAGGGCTTGAGCTGAAATTCCAGTATGAAAATTACGATAATGCTCTTGGCTCTAAAAATGCCGCCACAGAAATGCAGAGATACAGCTTTGGTGCGGTTATTTATCCGCTGACAGGACTTGAGATCGAGCCTGTTTTCAGAATTGTGAAAAACGGACTCGGCGACCCCGAACCGCCCGGCGCTACCGATAGAAAAGACAATGAATTCCAGACAGTGTTTAAATTTTACTTCTAATTATTTGTGAGTAACTAATTCACAGATAACCGTTTGATTGTTTTTTTTACAGGCGGCAGACTTTTCTGCCGCTTTTCTTTAATTGCTGGAGAACCCGTAAGATTGAATATATGTTAATCTGGTATGGCTAAACTAATATCAACCGGTACCGCTGATGCACCGTATAAGCTTCCGCAGGATGAGATCAGGAATTTCGTTTATAATCTTTATTCAGGGAAGTATAACGAGATCGAAAGGCTTATTGGCGTATTCGATAATTCTACCATCGCTAAACGACATATTTCAGTACCCGTTGAGTGGTTATCAAAAGAACATACATTCGCGGAGCGCAATATTGTTTTCAGAGATGTTGCAATTGATCTTTCCAAAAAAGCAGCAGCAGATTGCCTTGAAAAGTGCGGCGCTGAGTATTCCGATATTCATAACATCATCTATGTTACTAGTACCGGCGTAATGACTCCAACTCTTGATGCTGTGCTGTTTAATGAATTCAAACTTGATAGCCACATTAAACGCACACCTTTGTGGGGACTAGGCTGTGCAGGCGGGGCAAGCGGCATTAGCCGTGCTATGGATTACGCAAAAGCTAATCCAAAACATAACGTTCTTGTTATTGCAATTGAGCTTTGCAGTCTTACTTTCCAGAAGGATGATCTATCCAAAAGCAATATAATCGCATCATCGCTTTTTTCAGATGGATGTGCAGCAGCGCTTATTGCAGGTGATGAGAGCCGTTTAGCTGGCACCAATGGGGCCAATCTGCTGGATTCACTTTCTACCATCTATCATGATTCACTTGATGTAATGGGATGGGATATTGTCAATAGCGGCTTCAAGGTCGTCTTCAGCAGGGATATTCCCAATATTGTTAAGGAATATGTCAAGCCAAACATCATGGAGCTTCTGGATAAGCATAAATTGAAATTAAGCGATATAAAACATTATGTCACTCACCCGGGCGGATTAAAAGTCATTAATGCATATGAAGAGTCACTTAGTATCACAAACGGACTCCTTGATCTATCCCGAAAAGTTTTAAACGAACATGGCAATATGTCTTCGCCTAGCGTGCTTTATGTTATGAATGAATTTCTTAAAGAAAAAAACCATACAGCAGGGGAGTACGGTATTATTTCTGCACTTGGTCCCGGCTTCAGCAGCGAACTAATCCTTTTCAAAACTGCCTGATGCAATTTTTTACTTTCTTTCTAATACTTGTAATTATTCAAAGGCTGATTGAGCTTGTGATCGCCCGTGTAAATGAAAAGAAGATGAGGTCACTTGGCGCAGTTGAATATGACTCAGGCGGCTATAAAGTAATTGTAGTAATGCACATATGTTTTTTCCTTTCTTTGATCGCAGAAAAGACCCTGCTTGATCCTCCGGTAAACAGATACCTCATCATATTCCTTTCAGCATTCATACTTGCGCAATTTTTAAGGTACTGGGCCATCAAAAGTCTGGGAGAATTCTGGAATACCCGGATAATAATCCTCAAAGGTGCGCCTCTCATCAAAAAAGGGCCGTACAAATTTTTATCGCACCCTAATTACGTTGCAGTAGTAACAGAAATAGCCATTATACCATTGATCTTTTCATGTTATATTACCGCCATCGTTTTTTCAATCTTGAACTTATTGGTACTCTATCGCAGGATAAGGATTGAATCTTCACTGCTGACCAAACAGAAAGGATAGATCATGAGCACAAAATTCGGCCACATAGAACTATTTGTAAAGGAGCCGCTCAAAACAAAGGATTTCTATATTGACATTTTAGGATTTAATCTGGATACTATTCAGCATAATAAGATCGTTTGGCTGTACAAAGAAGACAAGATCATTATGCTAAGGCCGGGAAATCCTGCGGCAGCTGCCCAAAATTACCAGTCTGCCAGATCAGGCCTTGTTCTTTATACTGATGATCTTGAAGCTGAGGCTGCAAAACTAAAATCACTTGGGCTTGAGTTCAAAGGAACTGACGGTTCAGATTCATGTCTTACTTTCACTGATCCGGATGGTAACTGGTTTCAATTAGTGGACCCAGATCATGCATGAAGTCTTACGCTGAATTCAATTACAAATGTTCTACCGCAATTTGATTATTGTAATTGTTGTGTAATTTTAGTTATATTTAACAAAATATTTACAAAAAATTATTGAAGAAATTCTTTTTCACTTTTATAGGTTTATTAATCTTCACCACAGTTTGTTTTTCCCAAACAAACCCCTGCAGTATCGTCTATAAGAACGGATCGGGTATCCCCAAAACAAGACTTATGGGAATCCATGAAAATCTTTTGCTTGTTTCTGATACCGGTAGTTACAGAATTGTTAACACTGATAAAATTGCCAGGATAAAGTTTGATAACGGCAAGTACTGGAAAACAGGAGCTGCTTATGGGGCCGGAATCGGGTTTGTTGGCGGTTTTCTGGTTTACCAGATATGGGGGAAAAAGAAGATCAAATTCCTTCCTCAGGATGTTGCGCTTGGAGTAATCGGATTGTTCACTATCCCTTGTGCAATAATTGGCGGTTTCATAGGCCTTCAATTCAAAAATATCGATCAGTATGAGCTTGCCAAGCTGAATTCATTTGTTAAAGCTAAAGAAATAAAGTACATTATCAAAGATCACGCCCAGTATAAGTAGTTTATTCTTTTGAGTTTTTGTATTCTTATTTTAGATCTATAACCGAGGGGCAAAAGCCCCTTTTTATGTTTAAACCAATTTTGAAAAAGTATGAAGATTAATCTAGTTCCAATTGCTTACGTTAAAAATTCCAGAACCGAAATTTCAGATGATTTTTGGGGAAGTGTAACCTCTGAGATCACATTGACAGATGACTTTTCTGAAAAGGCTATAAAGGGTATTGAAGACTTCTCGCATTTGGAAATAGTTTTCTATTTCGATAGGCTTGATAACAGCAAGATCGAAACTGGCTTGCGGCATCCGCGCGGTAATACAAATTGGCCTGAAACCGGTGTGTTTGCTCAGCGCGGGAAAAACCGTCCCAATAAACTTGGCCTTACTGCTTGTGAGCTTATCAATATTGAAGGGAAAACTCTTTTTGTAAGAAATCTGGATGCAATTGACGGTACTCCTGTACTTGATATCAAGCCCGTCATAAAAGAATATCTCCCAAAGGGAGAAATCAAGCAGCCTGCCTGGACAGAAGAATTGATGAAAGATTACTGGAAACCCTGAACCTGATCATTTAAACAATTGCTCAGCTTTGAATAAACTCTTTGCTAAGTTTTCATATTCTTCAGAATTCCGTCTTACCTCAGATGCTTCAAACAAGTCATGTCTCGAAAAATCACTTATCTTTCTGTAAGCAGGACTCTCATTATTCGTATCATATCTCTCTATCTTGATCAATTCTTCTCCGTTTAGCCAAATGCGCTTTTCTTCATAACCGTAATCTCCGCGTGAAACGTACTTACAATAGATCAAACTGCCTTTGTAATAATAGCTTATGTTTACTATTTGACTTGCTGCAATATTGTACGAGATATTAACTTTTCCGGCAGGGGAGTATCTCTCTATAAATTCCGTTGAACTCGTAGTTTCAACTACAGAATCATCTTTTTGCATGAAGTAATAGCTTATCTTTGTTTCCTGCATCCCGATTGCCCGGACATTCCTGTATGTTGTAATAGTATTACAGAGATACTCACCGGGCAAATTTGTAGATGAACCCAGAACCACGTCTATACTATCTGCAAACTGCGTAATATCTGTTGTCAAAGTGTAACTATCCTGTGATTGGGTATTTGCAGTTGAAAACACTAGCAAAACGCCTGAAATGATGAGTATTATTTTAGATTTCATGATATTGGCATATTATTAAGATCAGAAGAACAAATTTAGCATGATAAATCTGGATTTTCAGTGTAATTTGTGATTACAATGGTTTAGTGTATCATATCTCGAATACAACGGCTATTTACCATCACTCCTTACATTGACATTAATCAAAAATAATGCTATTTTTGTATTCTTTTTAGGAAAATACAATGAAAAAAGCGATAGAAAAATCTTTAAAAACCACACACTTTACTCACAATGACGAAGTAAATAAGAAGTGGTATATTGTGGATGCAAATGAGAAGATCTTAGGCCGTTTTGCATCAGAAGTTGCGAAAATTATTTGGGGTAAAAACAGTGCGAAATTCACTCCAAATGTTGATACTGGTGATTTTGTTGTTGTGATAAACGCCGAAAAGATCCGTTTAACCGGAAAACGTGAATCATTAAAAGAGTATAAGCACCATTCATTATTCCCGGGCGGACAGAAAATAAGGACGTTTAAGGAAGTTATTGCAAAACATCCTGATACAGTTATTACCAAAGCTGTCAGGGGAATGCTTCCGAAAACAAAACTCGGTGACAGGCTTATTACAAAACTTAAAGTTTATGCTGGTGATAAACATCCGCATGCTGCACAAAACCCGGTTGCTAAAAATATATAAAATTAAAATTAATTAATCCCAATCTTAATGGCAGTAAACTATCATTTAGCTACAGGAAGAAGAAAAACATCAACCGCAAGGGTCTTTTTATACGAGGGCACCGGTAATGTTACAATAAACGATAAAACCGGCAAAGATTTTTTCGGTAAAGAAGCATTATTGAAAGAAGCAATTGAGCCCCTTGTTGCTGCTGATCTTAAAGACAAGTTTGATATAAAAGTCAACGTTAATGGCGGCGGAGTTACAGGCCAGATTGGTGCAATTCGCTTAGGTGTTGCAAGGGCTATACTTAAATACGATGCAAGCCTCAGGCCTGCATTGAAGAAAGACGGACTTCTTACCCGTGACCCTCGTATGGTTGAAAGAAAGAAACCCGGACAGCCAAAAGCAAGAAAGCGCTTCCAGTTCTCGAAACGTTAATATCTTTTTCAGATTATTATCCGTTTTTTTAAAGGATACAGAATTTTTAATAACTAATCATGCTTTCAGATCTTTTTAGACCCGTGTCCTGTTATAAGGATGTTTGAGGAGAGTAGAAGAAAGCAGAAGTGTCCCCAACTTAAGCGGGACAATAACAAAAGGAGAAATCATGAGAAATGTTTCAATAGAAGACCTGTTGTTATCAGGCGCCCATTTCGGGCATTTAACCCGCCGCTGGAATCCCAAAATGAAGAGATATATCTTCATGGAACGCAACGGGATCCACATCATAGACCTGAAGAAAACACACGAATTGCTGCAGGATGCACAGAACTCCATCGCCAGAATAATCAGCGAAGGGCGAACTATTATGTTCGTTGGCACTAAAAAGCAGGCTAAAGAAGTGGTAAAGCACGAAGCCGCAAGAAGCTCAATGCCGTATGTTACAGAGCGCTGGCTTGGCGGAATGCTCACTAATTTTGTTACGATCAGGAAGAGCATAAAAAGATACAATAACATTGTTAAGATGGAAAACGACGGTACTATCAATAATTACCAGAAAAAGGAAAGATTGATGTTATCGCGCGAAAAGGAAAAGCTTGACAAGGTTCTAGGCGGTATAGTAGCCATGAACAAGCTCCCTGGAGCTATTTTCCTCATTGATGTTAAAAAAGAACACATTGCAGTTGATGAAGCAAGAAAGCTCGGTATTCCTATCTATGCAATTGTGGATACAAATTGCGACCCCGATCTCATCGATTACCCGATTCCCGCAAATGACGATGCAGTTAAATCAATTGAGCTTATCACCAGCGCAATTGCTGATACTATAATTGAAGCTAAGCAGACCGTTGAAATGAAGAGAATGCAGCGCGACGAAGAAGCAGAAGCAGCAAAGAATATCTCTGCAGCAGCAGATGAAAGCGAAGGAGTTGGCGTTTCTTAGTTACAGTGCGGAGATTTCAATTCATCCACAAAGTTTAATTTTCATATAAATAAGTAAGTTAAGAATTTTTATATAAAGGAGTATATATTGGAGATTTCCTTAGAATTAGTTAAGAAATTACGTGAAAAAACAGGAGCAGGAATTGTTGACTGTAAAAAAGCTTTAGTTGAATCTGATGGAGATTTCGAAAAGGCTATTGATTACCTCAGAAAAAAAGGGGCAGCAACATCCCAGAAAAGAAGCGACCGGATTGCCAAAGAAGGAATAGTTTTCGCAAAAGTTAGCTCCGGCAGAGATGAAGCCGCAGTTGTTGAAGTAAACTGCGAAACTGATTTCGTTGCCAGAAGTGAAGCATTTCAAAACCTGGCTAAGAGCGTTCTTGACGCAGTATTTGGAAGCAAAACTACTGATATAGATAAGCTGTTATCTTCAAAATCCTCAGAAGGGAATACACTGCAGCAGACAGTTGACGGAACGACCGCAAGCGTTGGTGAAAAAGTTGAGCTGAAAAGAGCTGTGTATTATAAGTCAGAAGACGGATTTTTCTGTGATTATAATCACCCCGGTAATAAAGTTGCATCACTTATCGGAATTACCGGTAAATTGACCGATGAAGGCATAAGCCTTGGCAATGATCTTGCTATGCAGGTTGTCGCAATGAAGCCGCTTACAATTGATAAAAGCGGTGTAAGCGCTGAGATGATAGAAAAAGAAAAAGAGATATATAAGATACAGGCTATTAATGAAGGCAAGCCCGAAAACATCGCAGATAGAATTGCTTCTAATAAAGTTGAGAAATTCTATGAAGAGAACTGCCTTGTTGAGCAGGAATTCGTAAAGGAATCCGGCAAGGCTGTAAAGGATATTATCAAAGCGGTATCAGTTGCCTCAGGTAATGACTACAAGGTTAAAACAATGGTCCGCTTCCAGCTTGGCGAAACTATAGGAATGTAATCCTGTTTATTGGTCCCGGCATCAAATAAGTGCCGGGATAAATTT
>JAUQWT010000403.1 GCA_030835005.1 Ignavibacteria bacterium
TAAAGCCATGAAGCTGCTAAAGCCGAATCATTCCAGGGCTAGAATAAGATATTTGCTTGAACGCGGGAGGACGTATAATTCATCAAAGGAAATTGACAAGGCAAGAGAGCTTTTCCTTTCTGCATTTGAGCAGGCAGAAAAGTATAAAGAAGATTTTCACTGCGTTGATGCAGCACATATGATGGGTATTGTTGAAAAGGGAGATGAATCTTTAAGGTGGAATGAAATTGCAATGAAACTTGCTGAATCTTCTGATGACCAGCGAGCAAAAGGCTGGCTTGGTGCTCTTTATAATAATACAGGGTGGACATACAACGATATGGGCCAGCACGAAAAAGCATTAGAGCTTCTTAAGAAAAATGTAAACTGGCATATTGAGAGGAAATCGAAACAGGGTCTTTCAATCGCAAAGTGGAGCGTTGGCAGGACGCTTAGGTTTTTAGACCGCGCAAATGAAGCGCTGAACATTCAGCGCGAGTTGGTTGATTACAATAAAGAAAACGGCATCGGAGAGGACGGCTATAATTTTGTTGAAATAGGTGAGTGCTTGCTGATGCTTGGAAAGAAAGAAGACTCGAAACAGTATTTCAAAAAAGGATATGAATTATTGAAGGATGACCAGTATATGATTGCATACGAAAAAGACCGGCTGGAAGAAATAAAGAAGCTTTCAGAATAAACATTTGCCTGATATTAGTAATATTCTTCTGTTTGTAATAGCGGGGCTTACGCTAAACCTAACGCCGGGGCCCGATATGATGTTCATCATCACGCGCAGCGTTAGCGAAAGTACAAAAAGCGGAATAGTATCTTCGTTTGGAATAGCCGCAGGAAGTATCTTTCACACGCTTGCAGTAGCGTTCGGACTCTCAGCGCTGCTCACAGCAGTACCCGCCGCTTATGAGATCATAAAATATACAGGGGCAGCTTACCTGGTTTATTTGGGGATTAAAATGATCATTGCAAAGCGTGGGGTCAGCACAGAAGATAACAAAGCCCCAATTAAAATGCATTCGGTTTTTTTACAGGCAATGCTTACCAATATCTTCAATCCCAAAGTAGCGCTTTTCTTCCTTGCCTTTTTGCCGCAGTTCGTCAGCGGCACTTCAAACATTACTTACCAGATAATTTTTCTTGGCCTGCTCTTCAATCTAAACGGCACGATTGTAAATATCATAGTTGCCTTTACTGCAGGCAGGATGGGGAAGATATTGAAAAGCAAACTAAACAATTCACGTGTATACAAATGGATCACAGCAAGTGTTTTCATAGGACTTGGCATAAGGCTTGCACTGCTTGAAAGGAAGTAACCTCCAGACTGTAAGATCGTCTATCTTTTTGCATAATATAGAAATGTTAATTCCATTCTATTTTCGTATCAGTAAACTCCTTATTATTGTAAAAAACCGAAATTGCGCACTATAAATGTTTTAAAAATTCTGATTCTTGCGGGAGTATTTGCATTCATCACTCAAACTGCTAAAACTGATACAACTATGACAAACTGGAAGATAGAGCCTTCGTTTAAGTACGACTTGTTTTGTTTTTTGAATATACTTACAGGTGACCCGTTCTACTTAGATTATTACCAGGCTGATTATGATTCATACAAATCCAGATTGACTCCAGATGCCGTGAATGCGCTTTCTTCACTTAAGAAGAAGCTCAAAGAAGATAATGGCACCATAATATCTGCATGGCTATGCCTTTATTTTTCCGTTGTTGATGATAATTCTATAGAGGAACTGATTGAAACAACTCGAGATCCTTCAAGACTAAAAGAGAATTTCTCGAAAACTATTTATCATAATAATGAGAGCTGGGAGTTATTTGTTTCAGTTAAGAATGAACTGATCACGATACTTGAATTTCTAAAGTCCTCTGGTTACCAGGAATACTGGCGTGAAAATGTTTTGCCGAAGATAAATGCAACAATAGATAAACTCAGGCCCGGTTTATCAAACTATGATGTTATCAGGGAAAACGAGTATTTCCTTGGCTACAAACTTCCTTCCGATACGATCACTGTTTACATGCTTTACTTCTGTAAACCGCATGGTATTAAAATCACAGGAACGAGATTTTTGACTTCAATTGACTGGCCTTTTGAGATTCTTCTCAGGAATGCTGCCCACGAAATGATGCATCCGCCCTATAAATATAAAGAAGATGCCGAACTCAGGGGATTGATAGAAAGCTTCAGTGCTGATGAGTTTGTAATGGATAAGGTAAATAATCATAATCCATCATTTGGTTACAACAAGCTTGACGGACTTTTTGAAGAAGATTGTGTTCAGTCACTTGACCAGATGATTAACGAAAAGCTGAACGTAAGCAAAGATGCGCGCAGAAGATGGAAGGAAAGCGATGACGGAATTCACGTTTTGGCTATTGCGCTCTACCAAATCATGAAAGAGGAAGGCTACAATAAAAATAACGAGGTGTTCAGAGACTTTCTTTTCAGGATCTACAATACAGGTAAATTCAGGCCCGGCATGATAAAAGATTACTACGAAAAGTTCTATAAGTAATCGCTATATTTGTGTTATGAAAAGGAGCATCTTATGGGTAAATCATCCACCGATAACAATCTTAGAAAAGACGAGAATCTTCTCGTAAAACCCGGTACAAAAGTAAATCTAAAGAAGTTCGATACAAAATATTCTGCCGATTTTAAGGATAAAGAAGATGCGGGTGAAATGCTCGGGCGTGATATTGTTCGCCTTTCAGAGCTTCAGGATATGCTATATGCTATGAATAAGTATTCGCTTCTCATTGTATTCCAGGCTATGGATGCTGCAGGTAAGGATGGAACGATCAAACATGTAATGAGCGGTGTTAATCCCCAGGGCTGCAATGTAACAAGCTTTAAACAGCCAACAACGGAAGAATTGGGGCATGATTTCCTGTGGAGAGTAAATAAGGCTCTCCCTAAGAGGGGAATGATAAGCATCTTTAACCGCTCTCATTATGAAGAAGTGCTGGTGACTAAAGTTCATCCGGAGTATATCCTTAAACAGAATATACCGGGAATTGACAGGGTAGAAGATATTACAAAATCGTTCTGGAAAGAGAGATTCGATGCGATCAATGAATTTGAAAGAAATGCTGCCATAAGCGGAACCATCATACTGAAGTTCTTCCTGCATGTTTCCAAGGATGAGCAAAAGAAGCGGTTTTTGGCGCGGATTGATGAACCCGAAAAGAACTGGAAATTCTCGGCATTTGATATCAAAGAACGTGAGTATTGGGATAAGTACATGGATGCTTTTGAAGATGCGATAGCCAATACGTCCACAGATCATGCTCCGTGGTACATTATTCCCGCAGATAGAAAGTGGTTTATGCGTGCTGCTGTGGGGGATATAATTGTAGGTACCCTGGAGAAACTGCAGTTGCACTACCCAACCTTAGGCGAGCAGGAAAAAGCTGGACTTGCAGAAGCTAAGGCTATTATTTTAAAGGAAGATAGTTAAATATAATTAAAGAAAATTCTATGCCCGTTGTGTTTCATTCATAATCGATTTTATATCTTGATTTATACCTAACTCAAGAAGTCTCTCCAGAGAAACGGGCAAGAGTATAGACCAGTTCTTTCTGCTTACGCTGCCTGGCGAATTGATACGGTAATCCCATCTTCCTATTTTTTCCAGCAGGCCTTCGTCGAGCGAAAGATACTCCTGAAGTAACTGAATACTGAATATTGAGTTGGATGAATTGATCCTCTGAAGGCATTTCTTCATTAAATCAGCATCAGTAATACTTTCCACCGGATTTACGCCTAGATAGTTTATGAACTTTAGCTTTTCGCCATAGCTTTCCATATACAGGTACGCGATATCCTGTATTGCTTCCACAGGGCGATTAAATGCCTCAGCGAGCTTTTGGGGCGAATCTATAACATCATTCCAGTACAGCCTGCCGAATCTTGAAAGCTTTTTATTAAACAAAACACCCTTAGCATAGCGGCATCCGCCAAAATCAATACCTGCTTTCTCACACATCATCTCAAAAAGCTTTTCATCAATTGTGCCGGCTTCAAACTGCCACCAGTTTATCCAGAAACTTGAATCATGAGTAGAAAGCACGGCAATTGAATTTATCCTGTACTCCGAAGGTGCTCGGAAAGTAAAATTTCCTTTGTAATACCGCTGAAAGTCGATTCCGGGAATTCCGTATTCATACAAAACGTGGTAAGAACATCCGGGAACCGTACCTAGGTCTTCGGCGCAGGGGAGCATATCGCTTGCGCTTATCATTTCATCAATAATCCTTTTGCCATGAGCTTCCCAAAGATATTCCTCAGGCGGCATGTAGCTGCCGGGATGTGAGGGATCTGTATTATTTACACCGGAAACCCAGACCCTGAAAAGGCCCACAAAATGATCTATCCGGTACATATCATAAAAATTCCCGGCGAACTTGAGTTTTTCTTTAACATATTTAAAGCCATCATTTGCGATGTTATCCCAATTGTAAGGAGGCATGCCCCATTTTTGCCCAAGAGCAAAATACATATCCGGCGGCGCACCAGCAGAAAGATTTAGCCTGAAAAGATCCGGATTTGACCAGACATCAGCACTTTCTCTTGCAACAAGAAACGGAAGATCACCCATTAGAAATACTCCCTTTCCTGCTGCATACTGCTTCAAATCCTTTAGCTGTTCAGAAAGCTGCCATTGCGTCCACCTGTGAAACTCAAGACGCTCGATATTTCCGATTCTGATCTCTTCAATTGAATCTTTATCTCGCAATTTCAGACCTTCGGGCCAGTTTTCCCAACCGGTACCCGGATTAAGCTCCCTGATCACTTTGTAAAGCACATAGTCT
>JAUQWT010000404.1 GCA_030835005.1 Ignavibacteria bacterium
CAGATTGTGAACTTCGTTCACGTACTTGATCTAGGATCTGACACGACGAAGTTAATGAAAATAAAAAAAGCGGGTTAATAAACCCGCTCAACAATTTGAATTGAAATTATGCCATCATTTCTTTGACCGTTTGGTCAAAAATATTATGTCTTTCTTTACCGATCTTTTCCTGTATCTGCATTAATCCCTGGATCAAGGCATCCGGCCTTGGGGGACAGCCTGCTACGTAAACATCAACCGGCAGGAACTGGTCAATACCCTGCACAACTGAATAGCTCCGGTACATTCCCCCTGAAGAAGTGCATGCACCCATTGCGATACAGTATTTTGGCTCCGGCATCTGGTCCCATATTTTTCTCACGACCCATGCCATCTTGTAAGTGACAGTTCCGGCAACTATCATTAAGTCTGATTGTCTTGGAGAAAAACGGAATACTTCAGAGCCAAAGCGTGAAGCATCAAATCTAGATGCTGCAAATGCCATCATCTCGATAGCACAGCATGAAATTCCCATTGGCATCGGCCACACTGAATTTTTCTTAGCCCAGCCAAGGAAATCGCTTATCTTGGTAGTGAAGAATCCCTCGCTCTGTAAACTTGAATTTAGATCTGACATTATTTGTTATTTTTGTCGCTGCTCTGTTTTAAAATTAAACCCTGATTGCGTTATACTAATTCCACTTCAATGCGCCTTTGCGCAGCATGTAAAAATACCCTATCAAAAGTAATCCTATGAAAACGAGCATTTCCACCAGAGCGTAAGTAAGAATAGCTCCGTCAAAGGACTTGAATGCAACAGCCCAGGGATACATAAAAACTATTTCGATATCAAACAATATGAAAAGCATTGCAACCATATAGTATTTGACTGAAAATTTTGAGTGAGCTGATCCATACGGCTCAACTCCGCTTTCATAAGTTGAAAGTTTCTCGGGGTTTGGCATCCTGGGCCCAAGTATCCTTGAAACTATTACATTTATGACGGCAAATGCAACAGCGCCGCTCATTAATATCAGTATTGGTACATAAGATTCTAACATATACAAAAATAGCTAAATTATAAATTTATTCAAAACCAATAAAGCAGTGAAGTTGTGGGTACAAGTACGTGATACCGGGCTTATGTTGAGTGAATTGCTATTCTAAACCCTCACCCCTCCAAAGGAGTCCTCCGGACCTGCCCTTCTCCCAGAGGGATAGGAGAGGAAGACCTTGATCAACTAATGTAAAATCCTGTAATAATATCTTTGTACTTTTCTTCAATAACTTTACGCTTCAGTTTAAGAGTTGGGGTCAATTCTCCTCCTTCAATTGTGAACGGTCTTTCCAAAAGTGCGAATTTTCTTACTCTTTCATATTTTGCCAAAGGTTTTTGAAAGGCTTCGATCTCTGCATCGAAAGTACTTATTATCTTTTCATTGGCGATAAGAGTCCTTATGTTCTCAGGATCAAGATTATTCCTTTCTGCCAGCTCTTTGAGCTTATCCATATCCGGAACAATGAGCGCGCTGACAAAATGCCTGTCATCTGAAGCAAAAGTTATGATCTGGTCTATCAATTCAGAGCGCTGAATGATATCTTCAATATGCGTTAGAGAAATGTATTTTCCTGCTGAGGTTTTGATGAGTGTTTTTTTTCTGTCTGTAATGGTCAGCATTCCATCACTATCCATTACACCGATATCACCTGTGTGCAGCCAGTCTTCTTTGATCATTTCTGAAGTCTCTTTTTCATTGCGGTAATATCCAATCATTACGTTTTCACCTTTGACAAGTATTTCACCGTCCTCAGCGATCTTTACTTTAACTCCTTCAAGCGGGGGACCGACTGAGCCAAATTTATTCCTATCAACTCGGTTGACTGAAATTACAGGGGAAGCCTCAGTCATGCCGTAACCCTGCAAGATCAGTATGCCTACTGAATCGAAGAATTCTGCAGTATCCTTATTCAGTGCAGAGCCGCCTGAGATGAAAAACTTTATGCTTCCGCCTGTTTTTTCTCTTATTGCACTGAATACTTTCTTATCGGCAACGCGCCAGAAAATACTTCCCTTATCACTGCGATACTTCATTCCGGTTTTCAGTGCACGTTTTGTGATGATCCTCTTGAGACCGGAAAGTGAATCGATGTTTTTGATCACCCGCGAGTGCATTCTTGAAAACAGCATGGGAACAGCAAGAACAATTGTGGGTTTTGCTTCAGACATATTTGAGGCAAGGCGATCAATATTTTCTGCGTAATATATCTGTGCTCCCTTAGAAAGCGGTACATAATATCCTCCGGTTCGCTCATAAGTATGGGCTAGAGGCAAAAAAGACAAAAAGCGGTCAGTTGAATCGACCGGAAATGAATCTGTGCACTGTTTTATGTTCGAAAGTACATTCCTATGGCTAAGGCAAACGCCTTTTGGATTTCCCGTAGTGCCTGAAGTATAAATTATTGTAAACAAGTTATCGCTTTTCTGCTGAGCGGAGCACTGCCTGAAGTATTCATCTGCTTTTTTTTCGTCATACGGGCCCTTGCCGTGAAGGAGCTCTCCATAAATCAAGTCTTCAAAATTAAGTATATGCTCGTCTTCACTTGAAAGCTTATTGAAAGTGATTATCTTCTTTAAATTTGGCAGCTCCCGGAAAACCGCATTCACTTTATCGCACATCAGCTTGGTGGAAACAAAACAGATCTTGCTTTCAGAGTGCTCGAGAATGTACTTTATCTGCTGTGAAGTCATTGTGGGAAATATCGGAACCGTAACAAGCCGGTTAGATATACTTGCGAAATCAGAGACAACCCACTCAAACCTGGATTCTGAAATGATAGCGGCTCTATCACCGGGCTTGAGGCCAATACCTGCAAGTGAATGAGACAGCATGTAAACGAGTTCTTTCAGTTTCTTGCCGGAAAGTCCTGTATAGCTTTTTGATTCAGCGGACTCTGCTGAAGATCTTTCCTTCCAGAAGATGGCCGGACGGTCTCCGAATATTTCTGTCACAAATTCGAAGAATTCCGAAAAATTCGAATAATTTTCTTTCATAGTTAATTTTGCAAAATTACAAAGAAAAAGTCTATTAAATCAGGAGAAATTCTGGATATGGATCGAAATAAATGAGTATTCGCAACTATAATGTATAAACCGTTGAAACGGTTTTTCGATTGTTCTTTTTCAATCATCATTCAATCATCACACGGATAAATCCGTGGGCTGGATGAACAGCAGTAGCAAAGGCGCTGTGGCTGCAAACTTCATGAGACATCCACAAGATTGCTTCGCTTGCAGATATTTATGCTAAATCTCTTAAAACAATCACGAAAAACTTTCTTTTGAGAATACAGGCTTATTAAGTAATTTCGTACAAATTAATTTTAGAATGTATGAAATACTTAGTATTGTTTGCTGTTTTGTGTTTGAATCTAAACGCACAGGTTGTGAACATTGAATCCAAGAGAATGAGGACGGATACAACAGGCTGGAGCGGTTCGGCAGAAGCTAGCTTTCAGCTATCCAAATCGACTACCGAGATTTTTGATCTCGGAGGCAAACTGCACTTCCAGTACAAGGGCAAGAAAAGCCTTTGGCTCTTCCTGAATGAATTCAGATTTATACGGGGCGAGGGCACAGACTTTGTCAACTCCGGGTTTGCTCATGTAAGATATAATCACAAGGTCACTAAGGAATTACTCAGGTGGGAAGCGTTCGTACAATATCAATATAATAAATCACTTGATGTTGGCTTGCGGGGACTTGCCGGAACCGGGCCGAGATTTAAAATATATGACTCAGATAAATTCCGCGCATATTCCGCAATATTGTATATGTTTGAATACCAGGAATCCGTTGACAAGAGTATAATAGAACGGAATCACAGAACGAGCAGTTACCTGAGTATTACTTTGAATCTGGGTAAAATGGAATTCAGCAACACTACATATTTTCAGCCAAACATAAAGAACATTAAAGACTACAGGATAGCTTCACAAAGCGATTTGGAATTCGAAATTTTCGAGGATTTCAATTTTAAAACAGGGTTTTCTTACAGGTATGATACAACTCCTTTCCCTGGCGTACCTAAAACAACTTACTATTTAAGCAACGGTTTGGAGTTTGAGTTTTGATAAACATGCAAAAGCAAATCAGAATTAGAGAATATTCAATGAGTTCAGCAAAAAATTAATCTTGTTTTTTTCCAAATATGTCCTATATTTGCTGTAAAGCAATTTGATAATCATTCAAAATCTCACAAAAACTACATAATTCAGCCTATCGAAATCTCTACTTATCTCA
>JAUQWT010000405.1 GCA_030835005.1 Ignavibacteria bacterium
TGGTTACTTGCTAATTGGTGAAAAGAAAACAGATGCAGCAATTGAGATATTCAAGCTGAATGTTGAGTTTTATCCAAATTCATCCAATGTATATGATAGTTTAGGTGAGGCATACATGGCCTCAGGGAATAAAGAACTTGCAATACTGAATTACGCAAAGTCATTAGAACTTGACCCGGCAAATGAGAATGCAAAAAGTATGCTTGAAAAATTGAATAAGTGAATATAAACCAAAACTCATGTAAATCATCCTATTACTGTATAACATAACACTTTGATTATGAAGACCATTTTACTGATTTTATCGTTCAATTTTCTAACTTGTTCAACTCCTGTTAAAGAAAATTTTAACGGGCATTGGGAAGGCAGTATTATATCTGCCGGCAAGTCTATTTCTATTGTAATGGATATCAGTAAGGACAAATTGGTTTTTGATATACCAGAGATGGGGCTTTTTGCCGAGCCGGTACTAAATTTGGAAATCAGCGGGAACGAACTTGAATTTGAGATTGAAGGGAAAGAAACTATCAGTATTTCAGGAAAGATCAGTGGCGATAGAATGGACGCATCAATTGACGGAATGAAAGATCTGGAAATTACCCTTAACAGGTCTGCAAAGGAACCTGTCTTTTATGAACAAACGGAACTTACTTACGAAAGTAGGGGAGCTAAGATAAGCGGGACTCTCATTAAGCCAAAAACAACGGCTCCATTTCCGGTAATTATGTTTGTTCACGGTTCAGGGAAGATGACCAGGGAAACCATGAGAAGCAGAGCTTACCTCTTCGTGAAAAATGGAATTGCTGCTTTTATCTTTGATAGGCGCGGCAAGGGTAAGTCTGAAGGGGATACAAGCAGGATACTTCCTATTGCAGTTATGACCAGTGACGTAATAGCCGGAGTTCAGATGCTGAAAACAAGAAGTGATATTAATAAAGATCAAATTGGTTTATACGGCCTGAGTCAGGGGGCGTGGGTTGTGCCAAATGCAGCATCACTTTGCAAAGATGTTAAGTTTCTTATAACAATCTCTGCACCCGGAATTACTCCTGACCAGCAGAATGACTTTGTTGTAAATAATATTGTAGAAAAATATGCGAACAAATATAAAAAAGAAGTTAAAATCCCGAATCATGAAAAAGTAATGATAGATTCCCTTGCTCCGAAATTTAGATATGAAAAACCTGTTTCCAGTACTGATTCTGTGGAAATAGTCCCGGGTTTCTCATCATTTGACCCGATTCCTGTATGGGAAAAAATTGACGTTCCCGTTCTGGCAGTCTGGGGAGCCGAAGATGAAATTGTACCTGCTGAACAGAGCAAGTTAGTGATAGAAAATGCACTGTTGAAAGCCGGGAACAAAAATTATTCCATGAAGATATTTGAAGGCGCAGATCACTCGCTAAGGCTCGCTGATAAAAACAGCAGATTTGCCGGTGCATGGCCTCTAACAGCAGCCGGCAGTAATGAATTTCTTATTGAGTGGGTTAAAAAGATCATCCAAGATTGATCAATTTACTTCGAATGGTTAGGAATCCTAAGATTTTTTTGTGTTTTGATTAATTGCAAAAGTTTCTAAATTGCCCTATGAGCTATCACATTATACCTGAGTTTCCCGACTATTCAAGAAGCGGATTTGATATGGATAGATACATCAATATCTATAAGACATCAAATGTGATTACCAATGCCTCGTCTTCAAATACTTATTATGCCCTGCATTCCGGAGTACTTTCAATAAAGTATGTTTTCAAAGGAGAAGAATATTATTCAACTTCTCTTTGCCGGTACAAAGTTGATGAAAACAACTTTCTTGTGATCAACAGCGGGCAGCGATATGGCAGCTATATTAATTCAGTTGAGCCAACGGAATCATTCTCGGTTTTCTTCAATAATAATTTTGTTAGAGAAGTAATTTCTGCTGTTACCACTGGAGAAGAAAAGCTTCTTGAAAATTCGTTAATTTCATGCAGTATCGGGGAAATGTTCTTTGAAAAGCTCTACAGAAAGGATTCAGAAATAATCCCTGCATTAAGCAGACTCAAATTTGCCTTAGATTCCGGGAATTTCACAAGCGGATATATAGAAGACACACTTCATTTTCTTCTGGGAAAGCTTGCAGTAAAGAATAAGGAATTGCTGAAGAAGATAAGTGAATTACCTGCTGCAAAGAAATCAACTCGTATAGAACTCTTCAGGAGACTAAGCAGAGTAAAAGATTATATCATTTCCTGTTATTCCGATAATCTAAACCTTTCAGTTCTTTCAAGGGCTGCATGTATGAATGAACACCACTTACTCCGGGAATTCAAAAAAGTTTACGGCGTTACGCCACATAGATATTTAACCGAGATCCGGCTCAGAGAATCAAAAAAAATGCTTAAAGTAACGTCGCTTCCCATAACCGAAATTTCAGCCAGAAGTGGTTTTGAGTACTTAAGTTCCTTCAGTCAGCTTTTCCGAAGCAAATTTGGTATTTCTCCTGCAGAATTCCGCAAAAAATCCCAACAAAAATAGTCAGTTTTTAGTAAATCCGGGGCGTGCAAAATGATTATTTTAGGAAATCTAAAAACATCATTAACTGCATTTATATGAGATATATTTCCTGTTCGGTAAAATTGTTTTTTCTATTGTTCCTTAACGCCTGCTCAATATTTTCTCAAAGCGGTTGGTTTCAGCAACCAAGCGGAACTACAGTAACGCTCCTTGGTGCTGCATTCCCTAATTCAAACACTGCATTTGTATGCGGAGTTAATGGATTGCTCTTAAAAACCACAAACTCAGGTATGAACTGGCTTCCGCAATCAACGGGTACAAACAAATTCTTAAGAAGCATCTGGGCTGTAGATGCAAATACTGTTTACACTGCGGGAGAATCAGGCCTTATCATCAGATCAACAAATGGCGGAGTAAACTGGGATTCATTAAACAGCGGAACAGGAAACACTTTTGTTAACATTCATTTTAGTGATCCACAAAACGGAACCGCAGTCGGACTTCTTGGAACAATATCTCACACAACAAACGGTGGAATAAACTGGGTTGTGCAGCCAAGCGGTGCAAGTGCAGAACTGACAGGAGTGTTCTTTACCGGGCAGAATACTGGCTTCATTTCCGGATTTGGCGGGCTCATTCTTAAGAGCACCAATGGAGGCAGTGCTTGGACACCGCTTACAAGCGGCGTAACAACAGACTTAAGAGCAATTTATTTCATAAATGAAAGTACGGGAATTGTTACAGGCATTGGCGGTAAAATACTCAGAACAACGAACGGCGGAGCTAACTGGGTTCAAATAAATTCCGGGGCATCTAACGATCTATACAGTGTAAATTTTGCCAATGAAAGTACGGGATATGTTTCCGGAACAGGTATAATACTTCGCACCACAAACAGTGGCTTGAACTGGGACGAACAATCAGTGAATGTCAATTCTGATCTTTACAGTATAAGTTTTGCGGATGTTAACAATGGAATATCTGTTGGGCAAAACGGTGTAATATTAAAAACAACAAGCGGCGGAATTGGAATCAACCAAATATCAAATGAGGTTCCTCAGAAGTTTGCCCTCTATCAAAACTATCCTAACCCGTTTAATCCTGTTACAACAATAAGATTCGATCTTCCAAAATCGTCTGAGATCAAAATCTCTGTTTATGATCTAAACGGTAGATTAATTGAAGTCATATTCTCAGGTATTGCTCGGGCAGGCGAATATCTAACAAAGTGGAACGGTTCAGAATTCTCAAGCGGAGTGTATTTGTTCGTACTGCATTCACAATCCGGTATAAGCGCAAAAAGAATGATCATGATCAAATAAGATCATTTCATCAAAGGATATATATTATTGTTTTTTCAGATTTTAAATGGCATACAGCTTTTTCACTTCTATCCATTACAAGTTAGTGAACCAAATACATTCAACTTGAATTAATATACATTGATAGGTATTTTGAAACTTGTTTTTTGAATAAGATAAGTCTATTAACAAATTAATAATTCAAGAATGAGATCAATTATGCTTTTGACAATTGCTGCCCTTATGAATTTCTCACTTTTAGCACAATGGACTTCAAACACTGCGTTAAATACAATTGTATGTGATACCAATGGCGAGCAATCAGTATCAAAGCTTGCATTATGCCCGGATGGTTCTACATATCATGCCTGGTTTGATAACCGTGGAGGCAGCTATGCCGTTTATATTCAAAGGCTTGATGTAAATGGTGTAAGGCAGTTTCCCTCAGCCGGAGTTCTGGTAAGCAGCAACCCCCAAAACTCTTCACTGGTTGACTGGGATATGATTGCCGATAACAATAATAATGCAATCATTACTTTTACGGATATAAGAAACGGCGGCGCAATTAATCCGTTTGCTTATATGATCAGTCCTGCCGGAGCACAAATGTGGGGGGCAAATGGAGTAACACTTTCTGATTCTGTAAATTCTTTTCAGCCGAATCCAAAAGTTGTACAAACTTCCGACGGTAATTATGTTTTTTTCTGGAGGATCGGATCAGGTCCTCAAAAGCTTGCACTTCAAAAACTGAATGCAGCGGGTGTGAAGCAATGGGGGAGCTCTCCAATATTATGGACAAGCGGAACTGCAGAAAATTTTGACTGGCCCGCTGTTGTGCCATCAGATAACGGTAGTGTTATTGTTATGTTTTCAGGATACACAGGTTCGTTTATCAGCCCGTCAAATTACAGGATATACTCGCAAAAAGTTTCTTCCACTGGCACAAGGGTTTGGAACGGGACTCAGGACACTGTTTACAGCCTCGGTAGAGTATCGGGATTCTACACGCCCAGATTATATTCAGACGGAAATAGCGGCGCTATCTACTGCTGGCATGATGACCGAAATGCCATCAATCGTACAACCGGGCACGTACAAAGAAAAAATTCTGCCGGCGCAATACAATTTCCGGTAAATGGTTCAGCAGTATCAGGAAATTCAGCCAATAATCATTTTACGCCAATTGCCTGTTACATGCCTGCAACCGGAGAAACTTATGTAGCCTGGCAGGAAGCAAATGGCGGGCAGACTCAATGGGGGTTTTATGCACAAAGGTTCTCTCCAACGGGCACGCCCCTTTGGACAGCAGACGGTCTGGCAATACAGCCGCTCGGCTCAAACCAGCCGCTGACTTATACCATAATGACAAGAGATACCAATGTGATAATTTGTTTCAACCAGGATGCGCTCTCAGGTAACAGTATGGTAAAAGCCACAAGACTTGGCAAAAGCGGCGGTTATGTTTGGAGCGGGAATATCATTATTCCGGGAAGCCTTTCAAGTTCAAAGCTGCGGCTTAATTC
>JAUQWT010000406.1 GCA_030835005.1 Ignavibacteria bacterium
TGGAAGCCGGTAATTACTTTGAAACAAAAAAAATGCTGCTGGTTAAATAATAATAGGTACTTAACAGCAACCCCTAAACCTCGCGTCTTTATGATTAAATTGATGATATCTGCAGCTTAAGCGAAAAGAGATAAGCCAAGAATTAATCACTAATTCTTGGCTTAATATTTTGTCGGATAATGATCTTAATTTTTAATTAATTACTGAATTTATTAAATCAAATTAATCCTTATCCTTGTATATAATTCTTTTAAACAAGCCCCTGATATTAAACAGGGCGTCCATAAATATTCGATGTAACTCTTTGTTTTTGTAATTTTCGGGGGGTGTCTTAGCCCTGCCTGTTGCAGGCAGGCCGGTAGAGCGCCCGGCTCGGAATGATGCGGAAATGCGTCTTTTAGCCCAACATCAACACAGACCCCTTCAAATTCTTTTCCCAAATTGTTCATTTGTGGCCAATTTGTGAGGGGTGTTACTGAAAGTAATTAAGATTATTGACGTTAAGCAATCCATATTCCATAATTTCAGGCCGGTCATACCGTATTTAGATTCAGAATCAATCATAGTCCGAAATCAATTATTAATCCATTTTTCTTTTGCTTTAACATTATTAATTTTGTTCTCAATCGCAAAAAATGATAAAAGCTTCGGTAGGAATTTGTATCGGAGCGAGCAGCATATCAATAGTACGGGCTCAGCTTAACACCAGATCCATCCAGATAACAGATGTAAGAACTATTTCCCACGAAGGGAATCCCCGCAAAGTTCTTGAGGATTACTTTCGTCAAAACGATCTTTCGGAAATATCTGTGGTCGTAACCGGGCGTAAATTCAGAAATCTGATAAATGCTGAATCAATTTCTGAGCCCGAAGCAATAGAAGAAACCCTTTCATATCTGAAATTAAACGGAAAATATAAAGCAATAGCATCGCTTGGCGGGGAAAATTTTATAGTCTACTGCCTGAACAACAGCGGCGGAATTGATAATGTGCTCTCAGGCAATAAATGCGCTTCGGGCACCGGTGAATTTTTCCTTCAGCAGATAAGAAGAATGAACATCAGTCTCGAAGAAGCTCTCAGGCTTGCTGATGAAGAAAAATACTATGTAGTATCCGGCAGGTGCAGTGTTTTCTGTAAAAGTGATTGCACTCATGCGCTTAACAAAGGTATTGAAAAAGGGCTTGTTGTCTCGGGTCTGTGTAAAATGATAGCTGATAAGACCATTGAACTCCTTGCAAAACAAAAATCAGATAAAATTCTTCTTATCGGAGGTGTGTCACATAACAAAACTGTGGTCAGATTTATAAAAGAAAAATATCCGGAATCCTTGGTGCTTCAGGAAGGTGTTTACTTTGAAGCACTTGGAGCGGCACTAAAAGGAATTAAAGAAGAACATAATTTCAAATCAGAAAATAAATTCAGAGATAATGTAAATACCTTTGCTTCTCTTGCGCCGCTTAAAAGCGCTGAGGGCAAAGTAATATTTAAAAGTCTTGATAAAGCAAAACCCTTGCCCGGTGATGAATGTATTTTAGGGCTTGATGTAGGCTCAACAACTACAAAAGCAGTCATAATCAGAGTTCACGATAATGCGCTTATAGCAAGTATTTATTTGCGAACCAATGGAAACCCTGTTCAGGCATCTGTAAATTGTTATAAAGCTCTTAGTGAACAGTTAAATGTTCCGGTAAAGATTACCGGTTTGGGAACAACGGGTTCAGGAAGACATATATCCGCACTTCATGCTATGACACATGGGGTTGTAAATGAAATTATTGCGCATGCTGTCGCTGCCGCCCATTTTGATAAAGATGTAGATACTATTTTCGAGATCGGCGGACAGGACGCAAAATATACCCATTTAACAAACGGCATTGCAAGCGATTACGCAATGAATGAAGCTTGTTCTGCAGGTACAGGATCATTCCTTGAGGAATCAGCAAAAGAAACACTGAATATTTCTTATACAGATATAGCTGATATAGCGCTTAGGGCGGATAGTCCGCTTAACTTTAATGACCAGTGTGCAGCGTTTATTTCAAGTGATATAAAAACAGCAAGCCATGAAGGCGCCAGGAGAGAAGATATTGTAGCAGGGCTGGTATATTCTATTTGTATGAACTATGTAAACAGGGTTAAAGGCAACCGCCCCGTTGGAAGAAAGATATTTATGCAGGGAGGTGTTTGTTATAACCGCGCGGTTCCGTATGCGATGAGCAACCTTGTCAACAAAGAAATAATAGTGCCGCCGGAACCCGGTTTAATGGGAGCCTTTGGTGTTGCGCTCGAAATAAAAAACAGGATCAATCTTGGATTCCTGGAAAAAAGCAATTTTGAGCTGAGAGAACTAATTGAACGAAAATTCGATCATGAAAAAGATTTTACCTGCGCAGGCGGAAGTGAGCATTGTGATAGAAAATGCAAAATTGCGATAATAAAAGTTGGTGATAAGAAATACCCGTTCGGAGGCGCATGCAGTAAGTATTACAATGAAAGGTCAAACGAAAAAACTGAACCTGCAAAAAAGAATTATGTGAAAATGCGGCAGGAACTGGTGTTTAACATTCCTGATCCAAAAAAAGAATTACCGGGAAGTAAGTTAACTTTCCGGAGCGAATCACTTGACGGTTTTACCAGACCAACAATAGGCATTATCAAAAGTTTCCAGGTAAATACATTATTCCCGTTTTATCAAAAATTCTTTTCATTACTGGGATTTGATGTTGTTCTTTCAGATAAAGTTGATCATGAAGGCATGGATAAAATGTCATCATCTTTCTGCTACCCGGTAGAAATTGCTTACGGAATGTTTCATAACCTGCTGAAGAAAAAACCTGATTATATTTTCATTCCGCATATCACTGAAATGGATTATAATGACGGACATAAGTATAAACGTCTTTGCGTCTTTGTACAGGGGGAAAGTTATTATCTTAAATCAGCATACAGTGATGAAAAACTGCCGCCGGTTTTATCCCCTATTTTGAATTTTAAAGATAAAAAAGAAAATGTAAGGAAAGATTTCGGGGATATTGCCATTCAGCTTGGGAAACGATCAACTGAGGGCCAGTACGCGTTTGATAAGGCATGGAGTGATTTCATGGAAATGCAGGAAGAATTCAAATTACTTGGACTGCAAGCACTGGCTGAACTCGAAAGCGATAGATCTAAATTCGGTATAGTCCTGTTTGGCAGACCGTATAATGCATTTGCAGCTGAAGCAAATCTTAATATTCCGCATAAGTTCGCCTCAAAAAATATTATTGTAATACCCCATGATTTTTTGCCCAATGAAAACTATCCCTCTTATGATAACATGTACTGGTACAGCGGTCAGCAAATCCTTCGTTCTGCAAGGTTTACAAAGGAGCATGAACAGCTTTTCGGGGCTTATATAACCAATTTTTCATGCGGACCTGATTCATTCCTGCTGTCCTATTTCAGGAATATCATGGGGACGAAACCGTCATTAACTTTAGAGCTTGACAGCCACTCTGCTGATGTGGGTGTTGATACCAGAATTGATGCCGCTCTGGATATTATCCGGAACTATATAGAGCTGAAAAAACAGGGGTTGATAACAGAAAAATCAAACGGCTTTGCCCCTCTTTCAATAATATCAAAAAATAAAAGAACTTTAATTGTAGATTATTATGGCAAAGAGCACGAGATTACTTCACCCGATGTAGAAGTTATAATTCCTTCGATGGGCAAATTCAGCACAGAAGCATTTTCGGCTATTTGCCGCTCCGCCGGCATGAACTCCCGGTCTCTGCCTGTTCCAACAACTGAAACACTCAAGCACGGCAGAGGCAATACAACCTGCAAAGAATGCCTTCCGTTTATTTTAACAACCGGTTCACTGGTTGAATACTGCCAGAATAAACACAAGAACGGAAATAATGTAACAAAAACTGATCTCATACCTGTTGGACAAAACGGTAAAAAAATACTTTTCTTTATGCCTCATGGTTACGGTCCATGCAGACAAGGCCAGTACTATATATCACTTAAAGATATAATCAGCAACCTCAAACTAAAAGATATTGGCATACTTTCCATGGATGACGAAGCTTCATTTGCTGAGCTTGGAAGTGACTTTTTCCTGAAAGGATGGCTTGCAATAACAATTGCGGATATTATCCACGATATCGAAAGTATTATACAGACCCTCGCTGTTGATAAGTCCTCCGCTTTAGAAATTCTGAACGAACAATTCAGCAGGATACTATTTTCACTCGAAAATGAAAATCGGAAAGGGATTTTCAGACAACTGAAAGAAACCGCAAATGAATTAGCAACAATAAAGCTTAAGATACCGCTTGAAGAAGCGAAAGTTATCTCGCTAATTGGAGAAATATATGTTCGCAGGGAAGAATTTTCGCGGGGTGATTTAGTTCAGTCTTTAATAGCAAGAGGTTTTGTTGTAAAAACAGCTCCAATTTCTGAATATATTTACTACAGTAATTACCTTATCAAAAAAGGAATAGTCGAAGGCTCTGATTACAGGAGCAGACTGCAGGTAACGATAAAAGATAAATACCAGAAATATTATGAAAAAAAGATAAAAAATATATTTGCTGTTACCGGTTTATATAAACCGGAAATGGTGGAAATAGAAAAAACCGTAAATTATGCAAAAGATCTGATATCAGAAAAACTGGTTGGTGAAACGATTTTAACTACCGGCCTTGCTCTTCGTGATATCCTTGATGAAGCTTGTGGAGTCATATCAATTGGACCGTTTAATTGCATGCCAAGCCGCTTATCGGAAGCCATATTAAATAAAG
>JAUQWT010000056.1 GCA_030835005.1 Ignavibacteria bacterium
TTAAATTAAATGTATGAATAATTCATTCGGGTCACCCCCGGATCAAAGTACAATTCAGGGAGATGAGAGACTGCTTGCACTGTTTTCTCATCTTTCACTTTTTTTGGGGGGTATTTTGCTTCCGATAATTTTCTGGGCAACCAACAGGGATAAATCTAAATTTGTATGCTTCCACGCTTTGCAGGCCCTGTGGTTCCACATAGCTTACATTGCATTGATCTTTGTTCTGATATTCGCGCTGGTATTAGTTGCACTTGTCGGTGGTGCCGGATTCAGCCTGCTTGCAGGTTCAGGCGGCGGAGGTAGTGAATTTCCTGTTCTGCTGATAATCTTTATGGTTATATTTTACTCGCTCCTTTTTGCCATAATTTTCGGTGCTATCGGCTATTCAATTTATATGGGGATAAAATCATACAAAGGAGAGCTTGTCATGTACCCAATAATCGGAAAGAAAGTTTACGCAAAGGTTTATGGATCAGCTTAACGTACAAGGCAGCATACAACCGGAACTAACAGATACCGATAAGCTTCTTGCGATGTTCGCGCATCTTTCAATTTTCTTCGGGAGCCTTTGGATACCTTTGATATTCTGGGCGATATACAGGGAGAAATCAAAGTTCGTGTCGTTTCATTCACTACAGGCTTTGTTCTTCCACATAGCATACATAGTAGTGATGATTGTGCTTGTGATATTTGTGGCTATTGTGGGAATGATTGCCGGGCTGTTTAAGGAGAAGGGCGGCGCGCCGGTCACTCCCGATGCGCTCCAGATAATTGTCATTATTGCCCTTGGAGTAGTTGTGCTTGGATTTATCTTTGGCAGTATCGCCTATGCTGTATATCTTGCACTGAACGCATACAAAGGCGGGGTGAAGAAGTATCCGGTTATTGGAAACATAATTTACACGAGGATTTACGGGTAATTTGATCAAATGAGCGAGCTTGTACAGATAAAATATATTAATACGCATCAGAAGAAGCATGCGGTAGAAAATCCGGATATAGAAAATAACCGCAGGCCTGAATGGCTTAAGGTTAAAATTCCGACCGGTGAAAATTATGCCTACTTAAAAGAACTTGTTAGCAAAAAGAAGCTCAACACTGTCTGCGAGGATGCCCGCTGCCCTAATATGGCGGAGTGCTGGCACCGCAAAACAGCAACATTTATGATTCTTGGCGAAGTCTGCACACGCTCCTGCGGATTCTGTTCCGTGAAGCTTGGCAAGCCCGAAGCAATGGATTATGATGAACCGCGCAGGGTGGCCGAATCAGTTAAGGAGCTTGGATTAAAGCATGCAGTCATTACCTCGGTTGATAGGGATGACCAGAAGCTTGGCGGTGCTGATATTTTTGCAATGACGATAAATCTGATAAGGGAACTCTCTCCCGATTGCAAAGTTGAAGTGCTGATACCGGATTTTAAAGGGAATTGGGAAGCGCTTGAGCTTGTTATAAAAGCAAAGCCCGATATCCTGAACCATAACATAGAAACCGTGCCGAGGCTCTACCACTTTGTAAGGCCGCAGGCAGAATATTCAAGAACACTTGAGCTGTTGAAGATTGGTAAAGAAAAAGGCCTCATCACCAAGAGCGGATTTATGGTTGGGCTGGGTGAAACTGATGAAGAGATAACAGAGCTTATGAAAGACCTAAGGAATGTCAATTGCGATATCATCACAATAGGGCAGTACCTCAGGCCCACAAAAAGTCACCTGCCGGTACAAAGATATGTGCACCCGGATCAGTTTAAAGAGTATAAACGCGCGGGGATCGAAATGGGATTCCGCCATGTTGAATCAGGCCCTCTTGTCAGGAGTTCTTATCATGCAGATGAACAATCAGTTTAAATGCACGTCATTCCCGCGCAGGCGGGAATCCAGTGTTCTTCTAAATCAGAAAAATAGATTATCAATCACAATAAAGATTAAATATATATAGGAGCTTAAAAGCTTGACAAGAATTAAAATAATATTATTATTTCTCATTTCAGTTCAGCTTACACCGGTAGTAGTTTCACAGAAGCTGAACCCTGAAAAAACTGAATACAGATACTGGATTTATTTTAAAGATAAAGGCGCATACAAGCCTTCGGATGTTATTGAAGAGGGGAGCGAAGCATATAAGCTCGCAGTATCCGGATTGACGGGAAAAGCGCTGTGGAGAAGATCAAAAGTACTGACTGCTGATAAGCTTGTCGGGTATGATGATATTCCCGTAGACACAGAATACATTGAGCGTGTTAAACAGCTTGGATTAAAACCCAATGCAGTATCAAAATGGCTTAATGCGGTAAGCGTTAGTGCAACGAAAGACCAGCTTGATAAAATTAAAGCGCTCGGCATAGTTGCCAAAATTGAAGGCGTAAATTTCCTTGAGTTTGTGAAATTACCAAATACACGTACTGTTATTCAAACGGAAAAACCTGAACAGCCCCCAAAGAATAAATATGATTATGGCTTTTCATACTGGCAGAATGAACAGATAAAAGTCCCAGCCCTGCATAATTACGGAGTGACCGGTTATGGAGTTAAAGTTGGAATGTGCGATGATGGCTTCAACTGGCGGAAACACTCCGCCCTTAATACAAGGAATGTTGCCGATGAATACGACTGGATATACAAGGATGATTCAGTTCAGCACCAGGTAAAACCCAACCAGATTCCGGGCGATAGCTGGGACCAGGACGGGCACGGTACAGCAACAATGTCAACACTCGGCGGATTTTATTCCGGTGAAATAATCGGGCCGGCATTTGACGTAGAGTTTTATTTAAGCAAGACCGAAGCAGGCGCATCTGAGACTCCCGTAGAGGAAGATTACTGGCTTGAGGCAATGGAATGGATGGAATCACAGGGCGTGGAAGTTGTTTCAAGCTCGCTGATATACAAACCGTTTGACCTGCCGAACAACCAGTATTACTACGAAGATATGGACGGCAAGACAACAATCATTGTAAGAGCCGCAGAGCATGCCGCAGGACTTGGCGTTGTTGTGCTGAACTCAATGGGCAATGAAAGCCAGACCGAGCCGCCAAGCATAGTTTCTCCGCCCGATGGCGCAAATGTAATAGCTGTCGGAGCGGTTGATAGCGCAGGGCATATTGCATATTTCAGCTCAAACGGTCCAACCGCAGACGGCAGAATGAAACCCGATGTTGTTGCAATGGGTGTTGATGTTTATACAGCGGTATCATACACTACCACGTCTGATACTGCCGGCTATTCATTTTCGAACGGTACTTCGTTCTCATGCCCGTTAACCGCAGGTGTA
>JAUQWT010000407.1 GCA_030835005.1 Ignavibacteria bacterium
GTAAGCGAACAATATGCCTGCCGTGAGCTTGTGGATAAGGCGATCGGCTATGGCATGGAAGCATATCAAATTGACGGTAATAATATTCTGGAAGTATATGACAGGATATTCACCCTCAGGAATTCGATGAGAAAAAAGCCACGCCCTGTAATGATCGAATGCAAAACTTTCCGCATGCGGGGGCATGAAGAGGCTTCGGGGATAAAGTATGTTCCCAAAGAACTGATTGAAAAGTGGGAGCTTAAAGACCCGGTAAAGAATTACGAAGAGTATTTGCTAAACACCGGAGTTCTTAAGGATTCGACAATTCAGCTTATAAGGAATAAATTCATAATTGAAATTGAAAAGTCGCTTGAACATGCATTTTCTGAACCTAAGATTGTTCCAGATACAACTATTGAGCTGAACGATGTGTATGCGCCGTTTGAGCAAAAGGCAGTTGACCCTATAAAGATCGTAACCACACGGCGCAGGTTAGTTGACGCCGTAAGTGACGGCCTCAGGGAATCAATGAAGAAGTTCGATAACCTTGTGCTGATGGGTCAGGATATTGCTGAGTATGGCGGAGTGTTTAAGGTCACCGAAAATTTTTACAATGAGTTCGGACTTGATCGCGTCCGAAACACACCACTTTGTGAGTCAGCAATTGTAGGCACAGCCCTTGGTTTTTCGATTAAGGGTTACAAATCCATGGTAGAAATGCAGTTTGCTGATTTTGTTACCTGCGGGTTTAATCAAATAGTGAACAACTTAGCCAAGATTTATTACCGTTGGGGGCAGAATGCAGATGTTGTTGTGCGCATGCCAACCGGGGGCGGCGTTGGCGCGGGGCCGTTCCACTCCCAAAGCAATGAGGCGTGGTTCACTCACGTACCCGGATTGAAGGTTGTCTATCCGGCAACTCCAACTGATGCGAAAGGATTATTGATCTCAGCATTTGAAGATCCGAATCCGGTGTTATATTTTGAACACAAGGCACTCTACAGAAGTGTTAGCGAAGATGTGCCTGATGGATATTACAATCTGCCCATTGGCAAAGCGAGATTGGAAACCGAAGGTGATGATGTTACAATTATCACTTACGGCATGGGAGTTTACTGGGCGCTTAATGTACTGAAAGATTTTCCGGATGTTAGCGCTGATCTGATTGACTTAAGGACTCTTTTGCCCATTGATTATGAAACAATATCTGAAAGTGTTAAGAAGACAGGTAAGGTGATAATACTCCATGAAGATACTTTGTTTGGCGGAATTGGCGGCGAGCTTGCAGCATGGATCGGTGAAAAGTTATTCAGCTATATTGATGCCCCCGTGATGCGTTCGGGGAGTCTTGATACTCCCGTACCATTTTCACACGAGCTTGAGCAGAATTTCTTTCCGAAGGCGAGATTTAAGGAAAAGTTGAACGAATTGCTGGAGTATTGAAAGTCTCTCATTCCCGCCCCGCATCAAGTGCGGGATAAACTTCAGCAGGCATCCTTACATTAGTGTGCATAATGTAAAGAAGGCGGCCTTGAATATCGCCTTCTTTGTACAATCGCGTAATTTGTGAAATTAGTGGCTTATAAAAAAAGGAACGGTCGCGACCCTTCCCTACGATGATGACAGTCAAATGTCCCGTAAAACGGGATTTCATCCATCAGTTGCCGGATTCAACATGCCTTTTACCTACTTATTTACTTCAATTTATCTTTCAAGAATGCATAAGTTTTTTCTTTGGCGTCTTTTGTAGCTTCAACGTTATGTTTGGGGTTGCTGGGATTAGCGAATCCGTGAACTGCGTCGTACTCATTTATACTTGCCGGAATCTTCAGCTCTCTTAATTCATTTTCAAACTTAGAAACAACTTCCGGAGTTATTTTTCCATCAAGTTTCGCGAATATTCCAAGTACCGGCGCTTTTAGCTTGGCAAGGCGGTCAATATTTTGTTCAGGTGTTCCGTAATAAATAATACATGCTGCAGACCTCTCTCCCAGTTCAATAGAAGCCTGGTTACTCCATGCTCCCCCGAAACACCAGCCAAGCGTTGCAAATACTGCGCTTGTGCCCGCGTAATCTTTTGCCCCGTTAATAATAGCAAAAGCTCTTGCGTTTTCCACTGACTGAACATATTTCATCGCCTCTTCATTGTTAGTTGCAACTTTGCCGTCATAAAGATCAATTGCCAGAACATTGACATTACCCAATGTTGAGGCGATCTCTTCGGATTCTTTCTTGATGTAATCATTAAGCCCGTACCACTCATGAAAAACGAGAACCCAGTTATCGGTTGGCTTATCAGCTTTCACTTCATATCCGATAGCATCAACTCCATCTGAAGCCGCGAATGTTATCATTTTTCCTTTGCCATCGGTAAGCACATATGCAAGAGGCTCGGGGTGAGCGTCGCGAAATTCCTTATCATTGCTGAATGAGGCCATAATGTTTGGCGAGGTGGTTGTTTCAGAAGAACTTGATTCTTCCTCACAGCAAGTATGCTGCGCGTGGGCTATTTTAACGAATAATAATATCATAACTAAAGATAGAAAAATTGTTTTCATACGCTTATCGATTATGGTTTAACAAGTAAAACCTGCATACAGTGCTCAAAGTTTCAATTTGCCGTGAATTTCCTCTGACTCTTTTTCAAATCCGGGCTTATCCAGCAGGGCAAACATGTTCTTTTTGTAGGCTTCAACACCGGGCTGGTCAAAAGGATTAACACCCAGCAAATAACCGCTTACTGCGCAGGCTTTCTCAAAGAAATAGATCAGTTCTCCGATATTTCCTTCATCCAGCCTTTCAATTGATATCGAAATATTAGGCACTCCCCCTTCAACATGTGCAATTAAAGTACCAAGCTCAGCCATTTTGTTAATTTCGCAGAATCGTTTACCGGCAAGGAAATTCAGCTCATCTAGATTACTCTCATCAGCAGGCACTTTAAGGGTGTTACTTTGACTGCCTATGCTTAAGACGGTTTCAAAGATATTCCGTACTCCATCCTGTATCCACTGCCCCATTGAGTGCAGGTCAGTAGTGAAATTCACACCTGCGGGAAAAATGCCTTTGCCATTTTTGCCTTCGCTTTCGCCGTAAAGCTGTTTCCACCACTCGATAATATAATTGATATTCGGCGTAAATCCGGCAAGTATTTCGATGGCTTTGCCTTTATTATAGAGGCAGAATCTTGAAGCGGCATACATGTTTGCAGGATTTTTTTCAAATGAACTATCACTCCTGCAAATGTTTTCCATTTCTGCCGCGCCTTGTAGGAGTTTATCAATATCATATCCTGCTGCGGCAATTGGCAGGAGTCCGACCGGAGTTAAAACTGAAAACCTTCCACCCACGTCATCCGGTATTACAAAAGTTTCATAGCCTTCGGAATCTGCAAGTTTTTTTAATGCTCCGCGTGAGCTATCAGTAACTGCAGCAATTCTTTTCGATGCGCCGGGCTTGCCGTATTTTTTCTCACAGTGCTCTTTGAGTACTCTAAGTGCAATGGCTGGCTCTGTAGTAGTACCTGATTTTGAAATGACTATCAGAGAGTAATCTTTGTTATCCAGTATCTTCAGAAGTTCTTCATGATAATCTTCACCTATGTTATTCCCCGCATAAAGTATTAACGGAGCCTTCCGTTCATCTTTACTAAGCAGAGAATTGAAGTTTGATGATAGCGCATCAATTACAGCGCGTGCGCCGAGGTATGAGCCGCCGATCCCTATAACCACAATTATATCGGAGATTCCCGCAAGCCTTGAAGCGCAATCTTTGATACGCTTTATCTCAGCAGTATCAGCCAGTGCCCCTGACGGAAGACTAACCCAGCCGAGGAATTCACTTCCCTTGCCTGTCTTTTTGTAAATTGAACTGTTTGCTTCAGCAACTTTATTTTCTAATGAATAGACTTCATCTTTTGGGACAAATCCAAAAATACTATCAATATTTACTTTTAACATTAAGTGAATAGACTTATGAATTTAGAATTAATTTTCCGGTTGTATGATCTTATCCAGGTAATAATCTTTCAACCCGAATCTAGATTTCAGTTTTTCGATCTGCATGATCTTTTCCATGTACTTTTCTTCCGAGTAATCACCTTTTATAGCCGTGATCATAATGTTCTTGCTGGTATGCTCTCCCGAGATAAACTCAAATATCTTTGTAGTATATCCAAGGGATTCCAACGTGAGCGCCCTGAGGCCATCGGTAAGGAAAGATGATAAATGTTCTTCAAGTATGCCGTGCCTGAATACGGGGGCAAGTTCTTCGGGAACGTTCAGTTGTTTCCTGATGTACTTCTGGCAGCATGGGGCAAGGATGATAATGACGGCATTTTGTTTTACTGCTTTTGCAATAGCGTCATCGGTT
>JAUQWT010000408.1 GCA_030835005.1 Ignavibacteria bacterium
AGGTTCTTCCTGCTTCACGTTTCTAACAAATTCCAAAGTGCTCTTCATTTCTTGATAGTACGTCATGAGTTCGGGAGAGGAACTCAATGCACTTTCAAGCAGATTTCTATTCTCCGGGCTTATATCTCCCGTAATGTAATCAGGGATCAGCTCCTCAAATCTTTCAATATTATTTTTGTTACCCATAATTGTTGAGTTTATAACTCTATTTTTCCTTTTACGTATTCTCCGATTTTTTTGACGGCATGAAAGTAATTTGCTTTAATGCCTCCTGTTGATTTGCCAAGAATATTTGCGATATCATCATATGGAAGCCGGTCATAGTATCTCATGTTGAAGACTGCCCTTTGCTGCGGCGGGAGTGTTTCGATTGCCTCATCCAGAACTTTGCGTTTTGTATCGTCATCAATAATTTCATCAGAACCTCTATCGCCTGATTCTATCGGCTCAAGTACAGTTTCTACACTTACAGTATTTCTAACTTTCACTTTTTTTATGTGATTCAAAGAATAATTTGTTGCAATCCTGTACAGCCATGTAAACAGATTTGATTCTTCCCTGAAATCCATTAGCGCGCTGTGTACCTTAATAAATACTTCCTGCGTAATATCATCAGCTTCATCATGATCCAGAACCATCTTCCTTATCACCCAGTAAACCTGTTTTTGATACTTTTTGACAATCTCATTAAAGCCTCTTATATCTCCGCTTTTGAATTGCCTGATTAACTCGGAATCGTTATTTGTACTTGCAATGTTCCCCGTCATTTAGCGAGCAGTAGAATGTTAACTGAGCTTTTCTCTTTTTGTAAATATTTGATTATTTGATATTTCCAATGCTACTAACCCGCTGGAAGATGATAAATATCCATGCTTTTCCTACAATTGGACAAAATTCATAAAGAAAAGTTTAATTTCGTGCATTGAAAATTTCCTCAAAAATGAAATAAATAATAGCATTTCATAAACTATAAAAAAATACTAAAATTGAAACTATTGTGGCTATATTTGTATTCTAAATTGTGAAATATTGGACCTAAAATCCTTAAAAATAGAGAATTTAATCAAGATCCCTACTTTGATTATTGCGGCTATGACAATAATAGTCATAGTAACCATAATTATTAAGTTTTCTGATATCAGCTCAGGCACTGTTGAACCTAAATCTCCCAATCCCGAATCTGTCATCCCACCCGTTGAGACGAATCTTAAGAAGCAGCATGATGATTATTTGAAAAATGTGAGCTATAACAATGCGATCTATTTTGAGGATGCATTTTACAGCTGGCAGAATCTGTTCGATATTTTTGCATATAATTCAAACGACAGCGCTTTCAATGTAATTGACTCTACTGCGAGGTACCAAAATCTGGTAAAAATAATCAAGAATCCGAACAGGAAATTCAGCAAAGCCGGTGCAGATAAAATATTACAGGAATACGGAGACATTATATTAGAAGAATGCGCCTACTACAAGCTTGATTGGCGGTTGATTCTTGCAATGATGAAGCAGGAATCTGCTTTCACTCCGGATGCAGTATCACATGCGGGGGCTTATGGATTCATGCAGATAATGCCAAGAACGGGCTCGATGCTGGAAGCAACATTAAACCTCGAAGATCACCGCTCACCTGTAAATAATCTGAAAGCCGGTATATATTATTATGCTATGCTTGTTGGCAGATTTGATGGGGCCGGGGATACAAATAAATATAAATTTGCACTGGCTTCCTACAATGCAGGTTCAGGTCACACAGAAGATGCAATGAGTATGGCCTATTATTTTGGTGATGACTATCTTGATTGGGACGTTGTAAAGGAGTATATGAAGCTGCTTGCACCCGGTAATGATTCTTTGCACCAG
>JAUQWT010000057.1 GCA_030835005.1 Ignavibacteria bacterium
GCAGGAATTGCGATACTATTTTTATTAAGTATTGTATCATGCAGCAGGAAAACAGATCAGGCCTCTGATCAAAACATCAACGAAGCAGAACTGGAAACTGTAAGTAATGATGATTTCACCGAAACAGATGAAGATCTCTTAACAGTAGATTACAGGGAGTTTTATGATAAGCTGGCCCCTCATGGGGAGTGGATCGAAGTAAAAGGAAGCGATATTGGAGTAGATCTTAAGAAATCTCCGGCAAAGCCAGGCGGATTTAGGTCTATTTCACTCAGTGAGTTATTTGGTGTGAAAGCAGCATATGCTGATGATGCAAATTTTGGCGCATTCTTTGTCTGGAAACCTGCTCCGGAATTGGCATTAGGAGTAACAGCCGGAGAGCCGGTCTCGTATGTTCCTTATACTAACGGGCAGTGGATAAATTCCTCTCAGGGCTGGTATTTTCGCGCAGCAAGTGAACCTGAAGAAATTACACATCACTACGGCAGATGGGTACTCTCGCCTTCAGTCGGTTGGGTTTGGGTGCCGGGGAGAGTTTGGGCACCTGCATGGGTTGACTGGAGAGAACAGGATGACTATATAGCTTGGGAACCAATCCCGCCAAGTATTTACGTTGTTAACAATGTAATAGTACCTCCGCCGTTTGTGGAAGAAAGATACGTTATTGTTGAAAAGAGATACTTTGTTGAGCCTGAAGTTTATAGGTACGTTTACAAAGAAAACAAACATAAGATCACAATTAAAGAGTGGCGAAGGCTTGACGGGATAATGGTTGTAAATAAAACCGTAATAAACAAGGGTCCTGATGTTACAATGATTCAGACTTACACCGCTAATCCATTTGGTTATGTTACTATCAATCCGGTGGGCAGTATAGGCGGAGTTTCTTATACAAGCACCGAATTCAATGTTTACAGGCCTGAATTTAAAAAAGTAAAGACAAAGAACAAAGTATCAAAGGTCATCACTTACCCGAAGGATTATGTTAATTACGAAAATGCCAGGGTGAAACATGAATCCCGCAAAAAGGATAACGAAATCGGAAAAATCAACGGTAATTCTTCGGATAATGACTATAAAAATGATAAGGGCAATAAAGATCTGAAAAACCCAAAATACATTGATGATACCAACATGAAAGATGGCGGCAAGAAGAATGAAAAGAAATACGACAATAAAGGCAATAAAGAAAATAAAGACAACGATAAGAAAAATAAGAGCAATAATGAACGCAATAAGAATGATGATAATGTAAAGCAGAATAAAGGGAAAGATCAAAAGAACAATGATGGATACGACAATGGCAAGAAAAATAACAACAACGAAAAAAAGGGAAATGATAAAGGAAACAAGGATAAAGGAAACGGGAAGAAATAAATCTAATACAAAATGATAACAATAAAACAAGAAAGGACAATTAGTAATAATATGAATTCTAAATTAAATATATTTATCATAACGCTATTTTCAGTCTTTGTTTTCACTGCATTAAACGGCTGCGGCGAAAATACGGTTACACCCCAGGCTGATAATGTTGATTTTAGTTCAATGAGCACAGCAGATAGTATTGGCGATAATGCCGGTATTCTTGTACTTGATACGGTAAAAGTTCTTATCAAAGATATCAAGCTGAATGTATCAAACAGTTCACAAGATTCAACTAACTTTAAGGTTGGGCCATTTGTATTGTATCTGAGTTTGCTCTCAAACGTGAACTTTGTGGGAAGCTCATTCATACCTGTAGGCACCTATGACAAAGTACGATTCATGGTGCACAAACTTGAGAGTAATGAAACTGTTCCCGATCCTGATTTTGCAGATGTAAACGGCAGGTATTCTATAGTAGTAAAAGGCTGGTACAGCGGAATTTACTTTGTTTTCAAATCTGACAAGTCAGCTCATCAAAAACTGAGTTTCCCGGGCAATCTGCAGGTTTCAACGACCGGAAGATCAAACATAACGCTTCAGGTTAGACCGTATATTTGGTTCATAAAAAACGGGCTTTATCTTAACCCAATGGACCCGGCAAATCAAAGCGACATAGAAAATAATATAAAGACTAA
>JAUQWT010000409.1 GCA_030835005.1 Ignavibacteria bacterium
AAAAGCTGTCATTTTGACAGCTTTTTTTTATTTTCTTGATTTGACTTAAGTCAAAGTGAATTCGAAGATCTAAACCTATATTTATGTTGTTATCTTAGCAATATTTTAAGAAAATTCAAAAACCTAATTTTAATAAGGCAAAAGCATGAAAACAATTACTCTGTTTATTACATTCACTATTTTTCTATGTACCGGATGCAGCAAAGAAGACTCTTCAAAAAAGACTGGTGATAAGAAAAGTGAAAATACCTCTCAAACTACCGGCGGGCAATCCAATGTCAAAGACGATGTTTCTGAAAAAGATGTGGTTAAAATTGCTGCCGGTTCACCAGAGCACACGACTCTTGTAACGGCTCTAAAAGCTGCAGAGTTAATAGACGTACTTTCAAATGCAGGTCCGTTTACAGTTTTTGCTCCGACAAATGCTGCTTTTGGCAAGTTACCTGCAGGTACATTGGATGATCTGTTGAAACCTGAAAACAAACAAAAACTGACCGATATTCTTCAGCATCACGTTGCAGTTGCAGTATATTCTACTGATATGCTTCAAAACGGACAAATAATAAATATGGTTGATGGTTCAAATGCAACCATAACAAAGAAAGATGGTGCAATTTTTATTGATAAAGGCAAGATCGCTGCCTCTGTTAAAGCCTCTAACGGTATGGTGCATATAATAGACGAAGTAGTATTGCCGCCTTCCAAATAACTCATAGTTCGCCGGGAAGTGTTTCGAATCCTTCCCGGCCCTATGTCTTAATTTGCCTCATCATCTCATTTTTGGTATAAACATAAAACTCTTAATTGAGTATCTTTGTTAATAATTCTATGTTTACAGAAATGCTCACTAACCATTGTTAATTTACAGATACATATTAAAGGCACATTTTGCGCCGTTTTTTATATCTTTTTTTATAGTTATTTTTGTATTCACCTTTCAGTTTATCTATAAATATATAGATCACCTGGTAGGAAAAGGGTTAAGTTGGTGGGTAATCACACAGGTTATAACCCTTAATCTGGCTTGGATGGTTACACTTGCCGCTCCAATGGCTGTTTTGATCGCTACGCTAATGGCTTTCGGTTCTTTGTCATCAACAAATGAAACAACTGTAATGCGCTCATCGGGATTAAGTACCTTAAGGCTCATAATTCCGGTTTTGATTTGTTCGGGAATATTATGTTATTTACTGATCCTTTTTAACAACAAGGTACTTCCCGAGGCTAATCACCGAACAAGGGTGTTGATGACCGATATTCAGAAAACACGGCCAACTTTTGTAATAGAACAGGGAAGATTTACAGATGATATAAGCGGGTATAATCTGCTGGTAAGGAAGACATTTGAAAACTCCAATAAGCTCGAAGGAGTTTTCATAATAGATAATTCCAATCCTCAGTATTCAAATACTTTAACAGCAGATAGCGGACAAATAAATTTTTCTAAAGATTATACCAAGGTAATTCTTGACTTGTACTACGGCGAGATTCATCAGATCGATAAAAAAGATCCAACCGGCGAATACAGGAAGATAAAGTTTGAAAAGCATATTGTAAAAATTGATGCGCAGGGATTCGGCTTCAACAAGTCAGATGATAATGCAATGTCAAGAGGCGATAGAGAGCTTAGCGCAGATTCGATGCGGAATATAATAGCAAATATTAATAGAAGCTTTGAGTCCGATATACTTAATTCAATTACACAGGTTCAGCAATTAGCGCTTGAGTTCGGCAGAGTAAAATACGATACAACAAAACTGGATACAACGGCTCTGAAGCAAAACGGCCTGTTGATACAGTCTGTATCAAACAGGTTTAAGGGATACAGAAACAAACTGCTGCAGCAAAAGCAGGTTGAGCGCGCAAATCAGAAGCAGATCGACATGTTCCTGGTAGAAATTTACAAGAAGTATTCAATACCTTTTGCCTGCGTGGTTTTTGTGATGATAGGTGCGCCGCTTGGAATGATAACACGCAAAGGCGGGTTCGGAGTAGCTGCGGGTATGAGTTTAGGATTTTTTTTATTATATTGGGCATGTTTGATAGGTGGAGAGAAGCTCGCAGATCGTGAGCTGCTCAGTCCGTTTTTAAGTATGTGGGTTGCAAATATTGTTTTAGGTTTAGCAGGTATTTATTTTGTGTTCAGGGATAGCTTAAACATAAACAGATTGTTTAAAGCAAGATGAATTTAAGAGTTTTAAGTCAAGTCCCGGGCAACGGTTTTTTGCCCAACTCCGCCAGGTCTGAAAGGAAGCAACGGTAAGCAAAAAATTGTGTGATCCGGGATACTTGACTTTTTTTATTTGCTGAAATTTAACTTTAACACTGTTATTACATTATGGAAAAAATCAGGGTATTACTATCGGGAATCGGCGGCATTGCACAGATCGCGCACCTTCCAATCCTTTCGAAAATGGCTGACGTGGAAATTGCAGGAGTATGCGATATTGATAAGGCAAAACTGAAATCAATAGCCCAAAAGTACAATGTGAATAATCATTTCACCAGTATTGATGAAATGCTTTCAAACACTGAAGCTGACTGCCTTTTCGTTACATCGCCAACTAATTTGCATAAGGAACAGGCCATAAAAGGATTTGAAAGCGGCCTGAATGTACTTGTAGAAAAACCGGTAGCAAGAAATTATGATGAAGCCGCTGCAATTGTAGAAGCATCAAAAAAAGCAAAGAAACTGCTGATGGTGGGGATGAATAACCGTTTTCGTCCTGACCTTATGATGCAGGAGAGCTTTGTCTCTGCCGGCGAGCTTGGGGAAATATTTTATATAAAGACAGGCTTCCTAAAGAAAAGAAGCACCCAGGAAAAATGGTCCCTTAATAAAAATGAATCCGGCGGCGGAGTTTTTATGGATCTTGGCGTTGTTATGCTTGATATTGCCTTGTGGATCCTTAAATTCCCAAAGATAAAAAGTGTATCTGCAGTTAATTACTATCATAGTTTTAAAGATGTTGAAGATTCATCGTTTGTAATGCTTCGCTTTGCCGGCGGCGCAACTGTTACAATTGAAGCAAGCTGGACACTTCACAGGGAAAATGATTTGTTCTACAACAATGTTTATGGCAAAGAAGGCAGCGCAAATATAAATCCCCTGCAGATATATAAGCAGATGCACGGTACACTTGTCAATGTTACTCCTCTGAAAATGGAAAAGCCGGCTAATATATTCAAGAGGTCATATGAGTATGAGATCAGTCATTTCATAAATTCTTTAAGGAATAATCAGAAAACTGTTTCTGATGGCAATGAAGCTTTAAGCAGAATGAAGATTGTTGATGCTGTATATGAATCCGCAAAACAGGGCAAGGAAATACTTTTTTAGCACTGAATGAATATAGATAAGATCAAAACAATTGGCATTATAGGAGCCGGAACTATGGGAAGCGGAATTGCATCTGCAGCTGCTATAAGCGGTTACCGGTCTGTGATTTTTGATATCAGCCCTGATGCACTTGTAAGGTCAAAAGAGGGGATAGTCAGAGGTTACGGGAAACTTGTTGAAAAAAGGAAAATAGATACTGCTAAAAAGGATGTCGCTGTAAATCTGGTTCTGCCCTCTAGTGATTTTGATTCCCTTTCCGAATGTGATATAATAATAGAAGCCGCGATCGAAAATCTTGATCTGAAAAAGGACCTGTACCGCAGGCTGGATGATATCACAAGGCATGATGTAATTTTGGCAACAAATACTTCTTCATTTTCGATCACAGCAATATCTTCGTCAGTAAAGAATAATAGATCGCGGGTAGTTGGAATGCATTTTTTCAATCCGGCTAACATTATGAAACTTGTTGAGGTGATAAAAGGCGAGTTTACATCTGATGAAGTTATGAACACCGTCATAGAGCTCTGTAAAAAATTGGGCAAAGTACCGGTTGTGTGCAAAGATACTCCCGCATTTATTGTTAACAGGGTTGCACGGGCATTTTACGGCGAGTCACTTAAGATCATGGGTGAAGAACAGGCCGAGGCTTCTTTGATTGACACCATTATGAAAGAAGAAGGTGGATTTGCAATGGGACCCTTTGAGCTTATGGATTTGATTGGTATTGACGTGAATCTCTCGGTAACAAAATCGGTTTACGAGGCTTTTTTCTTTGATCAGAAATATAAGCCAAGTCCTATACAGCAGAAAATGGTTGATTCTGGGCTCTTGGGCAGAAAAACTAAACAGGGATTTTATAAATATTAATTTCTTTCGTTATAATATATTCGTACCACGAATAAATAATTTTGTCATTCCAGTGATTGCAGGAAGCCTGTTTTTCTAACAGTTTTCATATATACAGTTTTTTTCTTATCTTTGTAATTAACAAGTAAAAGGGCATAATATGCAAACATTACTCAAGATTCTAGGATTTGTTACTATATTTATCGGCATAATAGCCGGCATATATGTAATTTCCGATGCTCTCAGTCTATATGCCAGCCTCAAAGGAGCACCAAATCCATATATGGAACAGATCTATCTTATTAAGATCGTTGCCGGAGGAGCTATTATTCTCTCATCTATTGTTTCCGGAATGCTTTACCTGAGCTTTGGTATAGTCATTGAACTTTTAGACAGCATGAATCACCGAATGATATTATTCCTGGATGCCCTTGAAAAATCCAAAGAACCGAAAAAGGACGAGTTTAGCTATTAGAGCATTCTTACTTAACCTAAAATCCTTATTTTTTCATAAATTTGTTTTTGTTTGTGAAACCCATATAGGCAAATTATGATCAATCATACCAAGCATTAAATTCAACTGACCCGTGTGATGCATTACATGGCGCATGTTGTATAACTGCATTTCTACCATTGGGTAACTTCTGTATTGGTTTTTCCACCTGGCTTGGGCGGAGTCATCAGTAAATCCAGCTATCAAGTCGTGCGCTTTGATTCTGCAGTGTTTAACATAACTAAGCAATTCATCTTTTGTGTATGTCCGCTCAGGCATAACTTCGTCGATCTCGTTTTCTGATTCAGTAAATGGTTTTGGAGGCATAAAGTTATCCGGCTCAGTATCAAGATAGTAATCTAGAAAGAACAGTGTATGGTATGCTATATACCAGAAATTCCTGCCGTCATCCCATATTTCATCCGGGCATTTAGCTATTGCATTTTCGAACATATCAATTGATGCGCCGAATTGCTTCCATAGTTCTGTTTTTATGTTATTATTCATTGTTATTGAGCTATTTATATTTGATAGTTAATTGACAAATATATAAATAGTTAAACATAAATTTAGGCCGAAATTATTATCTATTAGTATCAGAAGATGATACACTTCTAGCTAAATTTTCATTTATATTTACCTCTGAATGAAGTATATTTAGTCATGCAGGAAATTGAGATCTATACATATGACCCTAAAAAAAGGGTTCTAATTCCTTTTGTTAATTCTAAAGTTAACGCCGGATTCCCTTCTCCGGCAATGGATTACCTTGAGCAGAAGATTGACCTGGATGAGATACTTATTACACATCCATCAAGCACTTTTATAATAAAAGTTAACGGAAGCTCGATGATAGATGAAGGAATTTGTGATAAAAGCTATTTGATTGTTGATAAAAGCCTGAATTACAAAAAAAATAATATTGCTATCATAAATATTAATGGCGACTTAACTGTTAAGAAAGTTGAAAAACGGGGAAGTAAGTTTTATATAGTTGGAGCGAATAAGAATTTCGCCCCTGTTGAAATCAACGAAGAAACCGAAGTAATGATCTGGGGAATAGTAACTTGGGTACTCAATCCGAAATCTTAACAAATAAAATATTTGCGCTAGTTGACTGCAATAACTTCTACGTCAGCTGCGAACGTGTGTTCAATCCGAAGCTGAATAACCAGCCGGTAGTTGTGCTCAGCAATAATGACGGAGTAGTTGTTGCGCGCAGCCAGGAAGCAAAATCACTTGGCATAACCATGGCTATCCCATATTTTAAGGTTAAGCATATAATTGAAGCAAATAATGTAAAAGTGTTCAGCAGTAATTACGCCCTTTATGGAGATATGTCAGAGCGGGTAATGAATACACTTATGAAATTTACCCCTGATGTTGAGATATACTCAATAGATGAAGCTTTCATCAACCTGAAAAACATTGCTGTAAATGATCTGGATAATTATGCTAAGGATATAAGAACAGCAATTTTAAAGAATACCGGAATTCCTGTCAGCGTTGGAATCGCACCTACAAAAACGCTGGCAAAAATTGCGAATGAATTTGTAAAGCATAATTCAAAGCTAAATGGTGTTTTTAATATCGTTAATTTCCCTAAAATGGATAAACTTCTTTCGCAGGTCCCGGTTCACGAGGTATGGGGTATCGGAGGAGCATTCGGCAGAATGCTGATGTCCAGAAAGATACTTTCTGCAAATGATTTTAAAAACGCAAGCAGTAGCTTTATTAAAAGCAAAATGGGGATTATCGGTCTCAGAACAAAGTATGAACTGCAGGGAGTTAGTGCAATCGATCTTGATGAAGTATTGGAGCCTAAAAAGGATATTATGAGCTCCCGCAGTTTTGGCAGATATGTTACCGATATCAGTGAGATCGAAGAAGCATTAAGCCAATATTGCATGAGGGCATGCGAAAAACTGCGTTTACAGAAAAGCTGCTGCAACTCCGTTACTGTGTTTATACAGACAAATATCCATAAGCTATCTGATATGCAGCATGCAGAAAGTAAGACAGTTACACTACCTGAGCCAACAAACTTCACTCCCGAGATAAATAAATATGCCATGTATCTCCTCAGTAAGATCTATAAAAAAGGCATAAATTATATAAAAGCTGGCATTTTGCTGACCAATCTTGTCCCTGAATCACCGGTGCAGTTAAACTCATTTATGAGCAGCCGCGATCACGCTAAAAGAGCGAGAATCATGAAAGCTCTGGATTGTATTAACTCTGTGTGGGGCAGGGATACTCTTAAACTTGCCTCTAGCGGAATAAAACAGCAGTGGGCTATGAAACGCCAGCATATTTCACCCCGCTGCACAACTAACTGGAATGAACTGTTAATCATTAATATAAATTAATCACTATGTGCGGAAGATATGAAAATGCAGCAGATGATGAAGAACTACGAAAAGAATTCGAGAAACACGTAGGTGAGCTTGATATATCATATGATATTGACGAAGTACTAAAAACTGAAAACATTGCCCCTACGAATATTGTAAAAGTAATTACATTTGACAAAGATGATAATGTCTTTAAATTAAAGACGTTAAAATGGGGTATAAAAAGTAAAGTCTTTGATCCATCAAGGCAGGCAAAAGGAAAGGATCCTTTTATCGAAAAGGACATATTCAACAGTAAGATCGAAACAATAAACAAAAAGGGGAGCAAGTGGAAAAAATTCATGGAAGATAGCCGATGCGTCTTTCCAATGACGGCATTTTATGAGTGGACAGGCGAAAAGGGCAGTAAGATTCCGCAAAGAATTTCTATTCAGCGAACTCATATATTCTTCGCTGGCGGAATAATTGCAGACGGTGTTGATAAAAAGCAAAGCGCCAGCATAATAACCTGCGAGCCTAACAAGTTCATGAAACTGGTACATACCAGGATGCCCGTACTATTTAGAACCAACGATGCCGGTGAATTCCTGAGAGCACAGCTTGATGCTGCATCTGATATGAGCATACCGCTGGATAACGATATTAAAATGAAACTTGAGAAAGCCTTACTCAAATGATATTTTTTGGATGTTCTCAGTGGGGGTATAGCAATTGGGTAGGAGATATTTATCCGAGCAAAACCAAGCCGGCTGATTTCCTGTATCATTATGCACGAAAATTCAACTGCGTTGAGGTGAACTCCACCTATCATGATTATGTTGAACCCTCAAGAATTGCCCGCTGGGCAGGAGAAGTAGGAAAGGATTTCAGGTTTTGCCCGAAATTCCCGAAAGCTATTACTCATGACAGATTCCTGAGAGATGCAGAAGTGATTACAGATGATTTCCTGTATAATCTTAGTTTCTTCAAGGAAAACCTTGGAATAGCTTTTCTTCAGCTTCCACCGAGATTTATGCCTCACAATTTAAATGTTTTGGATACTTACCTCAGATCACTGCCAAAAGACTTCAAAGTAAGTGTTGAACTTAAACCGAACTTCATTCAGGATGATAAAACACGCTCAGAAGCTTTCAAAATACTAGCTCAGAACAATACAGGAATTGTGATTCTTGATTCAAAAGACACAATTAAGCATATGAGTAAGTATAAGCTCACAAATCACTCTGCAATGATACGTTTCAACTGCTATGGCTATGATGTAGATAAGCCCAGAATTGATAACTGGATCAAAATGATCTCAAAATGGAATGATAAAGGACTTCCTGAGATCTATTTCTTCATGCACTTTCCGGATTCAGGTACAGATTTAGAGATCCTGAATTATTCAATCGAGGAATTTGGGAAATTAACAGGAGCCTCACAATAAAACTGAACTTTGGCTGCTAATCTGTCATCGATTATGCAATATATTTCCTAGTAACTTTTGCTTTCAGTTACTTCTATTATTCTGGCCTCAGGATTCATCAATACTTTGTCACCAACCTGTTTCCAAAGTTCCCTAAGCCTTTCAAGCATTGATTCAGCTTCGTTTAGTTTTTCAAACTCGAGCTCAATCATCACATAATTGGATTTATCAACAGGTTTTGATACTCTATGGCTCTTTACACCTGATTCTGCCCGTTTAAGTGGATCACTTTCGAAAACTTTCTTCCATCCGTTGTAATCAGGTACTTGATGTTCAATTTGAAGTATTATCATAATTTTTTAATTTAAAATAGAATTTTGTAATTTAATTAACTCCAGAGTTTTTTACTAATCATTAAGATACATATAAAAATTCAATATTTTGTTAGTTTCTTCTAACTTCAATTTTCGCTATATTTGTGAATTATGGCGTTTTTTTCACCTGCCCACGTAGCTCAGTAGGATAGAGCGTCGGTTTCCTAAACCGCAGGCCACAGGTTCGACTCCTGTCGTGGGTACAAACTTTCAATTTTCAAATTGGAATTGAGAATTACGAATTCGAATCGGTAGTCTGACCTATTTGGAAGGGATTGCAGACCATAGTTCTCAAAGGCCATCCTGCTTTGATGGATCATGGGTATAATAAACTATTCGGATTTAAAAATTATTAATTACCTGCCTGCTGCTGGCAGGCGAATTTGCAGATCATATGATTAAGAATGCTATTGTAACGGGGGGGATAAGACGGCTTGGGAGATATATTTCGTATTTTTTGGCTAACGAAGGATATAACCTCGCATTGATTTACAATTCCAGCACTAAGGAGGAGCTTAATCAAACATCAAAAGTACTATCATCAAAAGGCATTAAATACAGGTTTTATAAGTGCGATATTACTGATCAGGCAAAGCTTAGAAAAGTGATTCAATCTATCGGTAAAGAATTCAGGAAGATCGATCTTCTCATAAACAATGCCGGAATGATCACAAGAGTAGATTTCGAAAAGATCACACCAAAGCTTTTTGATGAGACAATTGCCTTGAACCTAAAAGCGCCGCTTTTCATTTCTCAATATTCACTGCAGTATCTCCGCAAATCAATTGCTCCGTTAATTATCAATATTTCATCACTTGGCGGCCTGCAAAACTGGACAGGGTTTATCCCTTACAGTACTTCAAAAACCGGCTTGGTCAAGCTAACTTATCTTCTTGCCCGTAAACTGGCTCCGAAGATAAGGGTTAACGCCATCGCCCCGGGTACGATCATTATCGATGGTGAAGAAAAAGGAACTCCGGAAAAAACAGATGTTGAGAAGATACCGCTTAAGAAGTACGGAAATCCAAATGATATTGTTGCCGCTGTTAAGTTCATTATTGAGTGTCAGTACTTAACAGGGCATGTGATACCAATTGACGGCGGAAGGCTCCTGAATAATTAAGAATTACGAATAAGGAATTACGAATTTTTAGACTGCAGTGATATTTGTTTTCTGTTTCTAAACTTTCTATCTTTTTGAACTTTTAAACTTTCAACTTATTAATGGCATTAAAGAAAGCACCCAAAGCATACAATGACGAGAAGTTTCTTAAGAGTCCTGCTGCAAGAGGTCTTAGGATACTTTCTGAATACATAGAGCCACAGGATAGATTCAGGCAGGAAAAAGTAAAAGATACAATTGTGTTTTACGGATCTGCAAGACTGCTTCCTAAAAGTTCAGCAAGTAAGAATCTATCCGTATTGAAGAAAATGAAAAACCCTTCTAGGAAAAGGGTTTGCAATGCTGAAATTGATCTTGAGATGTCAAGGTACTACGAAGACACTGTCAGACTCTCACAGCTTATTACCGCGTGGTCTATGAAACAGGAACCTGGCAACAGATTTGTTGTGTGTTCAGGCGGCGGGCCGGGGATAATGGAAGCATCGAACAAAGGTGCAAAAAGAGCTGGAGGCAAATCAATTGGACTAAACATAAGTCTTCCTTTTGAGCAAAATCCTAACCCGTATATTACACCCTCTTTAAACTTTGAATTCCATTATTTCTTCATGCGCAAATTCTGGTTTGCTTACATGGCAAAAGCGCTTGTTATAATGCCCGGCGGATATGGTACTTTTGATGAACTTTTTGAGCTATTAACACTAGTGCAGACAAAAAAGATCAGAAAAAAGATGCCTATAGTGATTTATGACAAAAAGTTCTGGCAAAATGTGATTAATTTTGAAGAACTTGCAAACAAGCGACTCATTGACAGGGATGATCTGAAGCTGTTTTATATTGCAGAAACTGTTGATGAAGCATTTGAATATCTGAAACTGGAACTTGGCAAACATTACTTGCAAAAACCGGTCAGTCTGTTCAATCAAAGAACAACAATTACACCTAAAGAAAAGAAAAAACTAAGGAAAAAAGAATGATTATCAGTATGACAGGTTTCGGAAAAGCTTCCAAAAACCTGAAAAAAATGAGTATTGGAGTAGAATTAAGAAGCATTAACAGCAAATTTCTCGAAGTTTCCTGCCGGCTTCCACAAGCATTCTCTGAGAAAGAGAATGAAATTAAAGAAGTAATAGGCAAACAGATCTCAAGGGGCAAAATTACTGTTCAGCTTTCTTTGGACAGGAGTTTAGAATCCACAGTTAGTCTGAAGATCCAGCCCGAAGTAATAAAGGGTTATCATAAGCTGCTTACCGGAATAAAGAAGGCAACCGGAATAAAAGAAGAGATCAAACTTGATCATATCCTGAAATTCTCTGAAATATTCAAAGGCGATGAAGGTGAAGATATTACGGAATACTGGGGAGATATCAAAAAGACAATTACCTTGGCTGTAAATGATCTTTACCAAATGAAGAACAAGGAAGGCAAAGTACTTGAAAAAGACATCATGGGTAGAATAAGTTCAATTGATAAAAAGCTTGAGTTTGTGAAAAAGCAGTCTGCAAAGAACATGAAAGATACTAAGGCAAAGATGATGGAAAAAGTAAGCAATCTGGTAGCCGAGGCCGGTATTCAGGCCGATAACAACAGGCTTGAATACGAATTGATAATGATAAGCGACAGGCTTGATATTACTGAAGAGGTCATTAGGGCAAAATCTCATATTGAGTATTTTAAGAACAATGTTAAAGAAAAAGAGCTTTCCGGACGAAGGCTTAACTTCCTGGTTCAGGAAATTAACCGTGAGATCAATACGATCGCATCAAAGTCAAACAGTTCAGATATATCACAGCATGTTGTCGAAATGAAGGAAGAGCTGGAAAAGATCAAGGAACAGTTGCAGAATATTGAGTAGAGACCTAAGTTACAGATTACAAGTTTCAGCCTCAAAGATTTAGACAATGGATTACAGGTTGAAAAGTATCTTGTCACTTGTATTGTTTCAAAGTTGGGCATGTAATTTGGGTATTGGCTACCAGCTTTTCGCCAAAAATTAAGCTTTTACATACTCTTTTTAGGCTTTTAAAAAATCAAAAAATTAACGATATTATAAATTAATGCTTTTTGTGATAAGTGCACCCAGTGGGGCAGGTAAAACAACTATTATCAGGGAATTATTCAAAAAAATTCCCGGATTGAATTTTTCTGTATCTGCCACAACCCGCAGGAAAAGGGAAAGAGAAACTAAAGGAAAAGATTATCACTTCATAACTTTGGAAGAGTTTAATAAGTTAAGAGATGAAAACGAGTTTGCAGAGTTTGAAGAAGTACACGGCAATTATTACGGAACGCTGAAAAGTGAGATCCGAAAGTGTTTGGAGTCTGGCGGAAATCTTGTGTTTGATCTTGATGTAAAAGGCGCGCTTTCGATAAAAAAACTCTATCCGGAAGCAGTAAGTATATTTATTGATGTTCCGGTTGATGAGCTGATCAGAAGACTGAAAAAACGAAATACTGAGTCCGGGGAAGAGATCGAAAAAAGAGCTTCAAGGATAAAGATGGAAGTTGAAATGAAAAAGGAATTTGATTTTGTTGTTGATAACAGCCATGGACTTGAAGATGCAGTCAACGCAACAGCGAAAATAATTGAAGAGAAATTAAATACATAAATTAAAGCATAAAGAAGGTTAATCAAAATGAGAATCAAACCGCTTGAAATAGAAGAAGTTGAATCCAAAGCAGGTAATATCTACGAAGCTGTAATTGTAGCTGCAAAGCGCGCAAGGCAGATAAATGATGAGACCAAACTTGAATACAACCAGAGAGTTGAACCTCTCATGAAAACTGAGGACGATAATGATGATACAATTGTAAGCAAAGACAAGATGAATATCAGTATTGAGTTTGAAACAAGAACAAAATCTACCGAAATGGGGCTTGAAGAACTTTTGCATGATGACCTTGAGTTCAGGGCAAGATCTGAAGAACCGGCAGACTAATCTATTAAAATAATTCTAAAAGCTTTCAGCCTGGATGTCTTTAAAAGGAAAAAAAATATTACTCGGTATTTCAGGCGGTATAGCAGCTTACAAGAGCGTTGAACTTGTAAGATTGTTCAAAAAACAAGAGGCAGAAGTTAGGGTAATTATGACCCCTTCTGCCTTAAATTTTGTATCACCTGTAACGCTTTCTGCATTATCCGGAAACGAAGTCCTTATTAATCTTTTTCCCGAAGTTGATCCCTCGAAAACTGAAACAGTTGAAACTAAAACCTGGCATGTTTATACCGGATTGTGGGCTGATATATTTATCATTGCACCAGCAACAGCAAACACAATAGCAAAGCTGGCAGGCGGCATAAGTGATAATTTCCTTACTGCAACGGTACTCTCGGCAAGATGCCCGGTGGTAATCTCCCCGGCGATGGATGAGGATATGCTCAATAATGAAATTACTGAGCACAATATTTCGAAGTTAAAGGAGTTTGGGTATTGGGTAATTCCTCCGGTTTCCGGAGAACTCGCAAGCGGATTGCACGGTGTGGGCAGAATGCCTGAACCATCAGAAATCTTTGATTATGCTGATATGTTTCTTACAGGAGTATACGCAAAAAGACTGCTTAAAGGAAAGAAAGTACTTATTACTGCAGGCCCGACTTATGAACCAATTGATGATGTGAGATATCTTGGTAATTATTCAACCGGCAAAATGGGATTCAGCCTGGCTAAAGCAGCAGTGCAGCAGGGTGCAGAAGTGACTCTTATTGCAGGCCCAACGTTGCTTAAAACACCATTAAATGTTAAGAGAATCGATATTCAAACATCAGATGAGATGTTCAGCGCCGTAAAGAAGAACACCATCGGAATGGATTACATAATAATGTCCGCGGCAGTAGCTGATTATAAGCCTGTGAGTATAGTAGATGGGAAATTGAAGAAATCTAAAGATGAAAACCTGACTATAGAAACAATCAGAACTGCAGATATACTTAAGTATCTTGGTGAAAACAAAAAGAACTATAAGTTGGTTGGTTTTGCTCTAGAAACTGAGAACGAAGTTGAATACGGTAAAGACAAGTTGGCTAAGAAAAACCTTGATATGATTGTTGTAAATAATCCAAAAGTTGAAGGAGCAGGTTTCGGTACCGAAACCAATGTGATAACCGTAATTACCAGAAAAGGTTTACACGAGAAATTTAAGAAGATGACAAAGTACGATGCAGCAAAAATCATTATAGATAAAATGGTTGAGCTATGAAAAATGAAAAACTAGACGAGCTGATAGATCAAACAGATAGGTTTGCCCGAAACCTCGGGAGATTCTACAAAGGTAATTTATTAATTGATAAAGATGTCAACCCTAAGAAAACGGCTAAAACTGAAATCACAAAGACGCGGCCGGGGGAGGAAGAAGTCAAGAAAGCTATTTTAGTTGCTCACAAACAAACTAAAGATACAGGTGTTGTAGTGGAAATGGATATATTCGGCAATGAAACTATGAAACGAGAAGAATGGGAATTCGCTGAGTCTCTTGATCAGCTTAACTCTCTTATTCATGATTGCAGAAAGTGCGAGCTTTGGAAAACCCGGACTAACTTTGTGTTTGGCGTAGGCAATCCGAATGCAGATATTGTAGTTATCGGCGAGGCGCCGGGTGCGGACGAGGATGCGCAGGGAGAGCCGTTTGTTGGCAGGGCAGGTCAATTATTGAATAAGATACTTGATGCTACTGGATTTGCGCGCGAAGAAGTGTTTATCTGCAATATCTTAAAGAGCCGTCCGCCGGGAAACCGCAACCCCATGCCTGTTGAAGTAGAAGCCTGTAGGCCATACCTTGAAAAGCAATTGAAATTAGTAAATCCAAAACTTATTTTGCTTCTCGGCAGGGTAGCTGCTGAATCACTCTTAAAAACCAAAGAACCCCTGGCTAAACTTAGGGGAAAAATTCATAATTATAAAGGATGGAACGTTATGGTCACTTTTCATCCCGCAGCTTTGCTTAGAAATCCGAACTGGAAACGCCCTACGTGGGAGGATATGCTTCAGTTCAAAGCCCTTTATGAAGAAATGACAGGAAAGAAAGTTCAATCGAAAGGTATGCAGTAAAATTGGCAAAACAAAAAAATAATATTACTGAGCTTAAGAATGTTTCTGATGAAGTACTTTACGCCGGTAAAGTACCCCCGCACAGCCGTGAACTGGAGATGAATATTCTGGGCGGTATGATAATAGATAATTCACTGATTGATGCTGTAACTACCATACTAAAGCCAAAGCATTTTTACGTTAATGCAAACGGACTCATTTTCAGGGCTATAAGTGAGCTAAGAGACCGTAATGAACCCGTGGATCTCATCACACTCACAGAAGAACTTAAATCCAGGGCAGAACTTGAAGCAGTAGGCGGTCCTTTTTATCTGGCAGAACTATCCACAGCATTTTCATCACAGGAAAGCATCATATATTCAGCCAATAAGGTACTCGAAAACTGGATTAAGCGGGATATGATTCTTCTCACATACTCACTAAATGAGCAATGTTACGATCCAACTATGAACACGGAAAGTCTGCTTGATAAAGCTCAGCAGGAAATACTTGAAGTTACTAATTATCTGCAGAAAAAGAATTATTCTCATATCAAGGATGAAGTTCGCGATACGATGGAGTATGTTGAACTTATTCACGAAAGGCATGAAAGCGGTGTCTCGGTTTTTGGTGTTCCATCAGGATATGATGAGCTTGATGCTCTAACAGGTGGTTTCCAGAAATCGGAATTGATTATCATTGCCGGAAGGCCCTCGCATGGTAAAACAGCGCTTGCTCTGAATATTGCAAGGAACGCAGCAGTAGATCATGGTAAGAGTGTCGGCATTTTCTCGATTGAAATGTCGAACCGTGAACTTGCATTAAGGTTTATATGTCTTGAAGCAAGGGTAGATATTTCCAAACTCAAAACGGGCAGACTGCCGGAAGGTGACTGGGCAAAGATTGCAAAACAGACGCCCCGCCTCATGAATAACAAGATAAACATCATCATTGATGATTCCTCGCCGCTAAGTTTGCTTGAGCTAAGGAGCAAAGCCCGCAGAATGAAAGCCACTCAGAATGTCGATATGATAATGGTCGATTACCTTCAGTTAATGGAAGTCTCAAACCGCGCGAATCTTGATAGACATCTTGAAATAGCATATATAACCCGCGGCCTGAAGCAGCTCTCCAAGGAACTTGATATTCCTGTCGTTGCGTTATCTCAGTTAAGCCGTAAGGTTGAAGATAGGGCTGGGAAAGAAAAGAGGCCGCAGCTTTCTGACTTAAGAGAATCCGGCGCAATTGAGCAGGATGCTGACGTAGTTATATTCATTAACAGACCTGAGGTATACATAAGCAAAGATGATCCGAAATTCCATGAAGTAGCAGGCCTTGCTGAAGTAATTGTAGGCAAGCAGCGTAACGGTCCGATAGGTGAAGCCAAATTAACGTTCATTCACAATTATGCCAAGTTCGAGAACAGGGCCAGAGATGCGGAACCGGCGTACTATGCTCCACAGGATGCTCCATTTTAATCAAGAAAACAAAACATGCAATCACGTAGAAAATTTCTTAAAAATACAGCATTAAGTACCTTATTGTTAACCCCGTTATCAGGGCTTGCTAATATCAATTATCGCCCCTTTTATGATGATTATGATGAAGTTCTATGCAAGAAGAAATTCAAGCTTTTGCTTGATTCTGGCATATCATCTTCGTCAATCGGCGATGTAATTGTTGAAGTAGGTAAATCTTTTCTTGATACCGATTATGTTGCCGGTACTCTTGATAAAAATATGAGTGAAAGTCTAGTGATCAACCTAACCGGGCTTGATTGCGTAACATTTGTAGAAAACTGCCTGGTATTTGCAAGATGCATTAAGTTTGGAAAGACAAGTTTTGATGATTATAAAGCCCAATTAAAGAAAGTCCGTTATCGCGGCGGCTCATTAAACGGTTACGCAAGCCGTCTGCATTATTTCTGTGACTGGATAAGCGATAATGAAGATAAAGGCATTGTGAAGAACATTACTGCCGAAATTGGCGGAGTAGAATACAATAAGAAGATCAATTTCATGTCAACCCATACAAGTTCTTACAAACAGCTTTCAGAAAGTAGTAATGTTGACGGAATTAACGCTGCTGAAGATGCGATAAATTCACGGTACTATTATTATATTCCCAAAAATGACATTTCAAAGTCGTATGACCTGATGCAAAGTGGCGATATTATTGCCACAACAACGAGCATCGGGGGACTCGATGTTACCCACACCGGATATGTTTACAAAGAAGGCGGCGGAACGTATTTTTTGCATGCTTCAAGCAAGAGCAAAAAAGTGATCATATCACCTGAAGAGCTTCAGGAATATGTAGCAAGTGATTCCAAAAAGACAGGTATTATGGTCGCAAGACCGCTTGAAGTATGAAATGTGTTGAGTGCTATGAGTTTTTGAATAGAACTAAAATTGCTAGGTAAGTAGTGACGAAGCAATCTCATTAGTATAACATGATAGTTACATGCATCTTGAATTTTGAAGACTTTACTCGTCACAAATGACTACAGCGCAGCCGTGATCTTTTGTATGTGAAATGCTTATTTCATACCTGAATTTTGAATACTCATTTTCTGCGAGGTGATGAATATACGGCTTACCTCTTTCATCGTTTAATATCTCGATATCTTTCCATTTGAAATCTTTCGATATTCCGGTACCAATTGCTTTACTATATGCTTCCTTCGATGCAAACCTTCCGGCAAAGTGTACTTCGGGATTGACATAGCTCTTGCAGTATGCAATTTCTTTTTCGGTAAGTATGCGGTTAAAGAACTTATCACCGTACTTATCCATTATACCTTTGATCCTTGAGACTTCGATTATGTCTATTCCTACGCCTTTGGTCAAGACTTATTCTCCTTCTTCACTATATCCACAAGTTCTGCCACTGAATTAATCTCATAATCAGCACCATGAACTTTCGTATCGAAAGTATCGCCATACCTTGCAAATGCTGTTTTCATTCCAACACTTTTTGCGCCAACTACATCGCGTTCTGCCCAGTCACCCACCATTAGTGCGTCCTTTGCAGCAACACCAAGCTTTTCGAGTACCAGGTTAAACGGAACAGGAGAAGGCTTCCTTTCACGTGAATCATCATATGTAACAATTGCATCAAACATATGGTGCAGCCCGATATACGTTAACCTGAGCCACGCTTCCTTTGAGGGAGCATCAGAAACCACTCCAAGCTGAATACCCATTTTAATAAGCTTTATCAGGGTTGGAATAACCTGAGGGTATGTATTCAGTTCAGCCTCCCTGGCTGTTCGGTACGCCACAACACCGGCTGAGAGTATTTTATTATCTATCCTGCCGATGAAATGATTGAGTAATTGGTCAAACACCTGCTGGTATTCAATTCCTCTTTCTTTGTAAATTTCATCGATCTTATTTCGGATCTCTGCGTATGGATAATCCAGCCCGGCATCAATCATAGCCTTAGTTGCGGCTTCAACTGCGGTATTTTTCATCCGCATGAAGTCAATTAAAGTGTTATCTAAATCAAAAACTACGGCTTTTATCATAATTGTATCACGTTATTAATACAAAGTTAAGGTTTTATGTCAAATAAGAAATATAAACATATCTACCACTAAAGCTGGATATTTTCATAGATTTTGCCGATTAAGAAAATTATATTACATGATAATTTTACTCAATAATGAATTTCAGGAAGCCCAAAGGCACAAAGGACATATTACCGAAAGAGATCTACAAATGGCATTTTGTAGAGAAAACTATACGTGAAGTCACCGATTTGTTCAATTTCAGCGAGATCAGGACTCCGACTTTCGAATATACAGATCTTTTCAAAAGGGGAGTAGGCGCAGAAACAGATATCGTAGGCAAAGAAATGTACACATTTCTTGATAAAAACGGTGATTCTTTAACCCTTAAGCCGGAAGGTACTGCTCCGGTAATGAGGGCATTTCTTGAAAGCGGTATTTATGGCGAGCAAAATCTTCATAAACTATATTATCTTACAGGCATGTTCCGTTACGAGAAGCCACAGGCAGGCAGATACCGCGAGCATACTCAGTTTGGCGGCGAGATCCTTGGCAGTAACAGCATTTACACAGATGTTGAGTTAATACTCATGGCAAAAGAAGTGTATAACAGATGCGGGATAAATAATTTCAAGATAAAGCTCAATTCCATAGGTAAGCCTGAGGAACGCAGGAACTATATTAAGATTCTTAAAGATTATCTCAGAGATCATTTGAATGAGCTTTCGGAAGAAAGCAAAAAGCGGTATGAATCAAATACACTTAGAGTTCTTGATTCAAAAGATTCCGGAGACAGACAGATTACAGATTCAGCTCCTAAAATAATTGACCATATGGGAACAGAGTCAAGACAAAGATTTCATGATGTTGTTAACGAGCTCACCAGGCTTGGTGCAGAGTGTGAGATCGATTTCAGAATAGTCAGAGGGCTGGATTACTACACTGATACAACTTTTGAATTTGTTTCGAGTGATCTTGGCTCTCAGGATGCGCTTGGAGGCGGCGGAAGATATGATGGACTGATTGAACAGCTTGGCGGCAAGCCATGTCCGGGAGTTGGATTCGGCAGCGGGATCGAAAGAATTATAATTGTCGCTGAGAAAAACGGGTTCACTTTCGGCGAGCCCGGTAATCCGCTCGTCTATTTTATTGCTTTAAACGAAGAAGCAAGAAAAGTAGCCTTTGCTGCTGCACTATCGCTCAGGCAAAACAACATTTCATCAGAAACAGATCTCCTCGGCCGCAGTTTTAAAGCACAAATGAGAGATGCGAATAAAATGGGTGTTAAATATGTATATATCATTGGTGAAGATGAGATCAAAAAAGGAATGGGAATTCTTAAAAACATGAGTGACAGTTCACAAATTGAAGTTAGTTTTGATAAGATCAGGGAAAATATTGTTTAATGCGCACAAAAAAAGTAAAGCCGCCACCGAAAAAATTTGAATATGTTTTGAATGTTTCCAAAGAGCATGATGGAGTTTCAAAAAGAGACTATATTTCATTTCGTTTTCAGACTACGAAAGAATTCCTGACATTCAAATACCTGCTGAAGATAGAATGCATTGTTGAAGAAAAGAATTTATGTTTCAACATTCTTGGATTTTCTGCGCCAATAGGCGACCTTTCAGACTATGGAACTGCCGGTTATGAATTCAGGTTTTTTGATTATAAATTTGCTGAATATAACATACTTATAGATAAAAAGGATTCTGATAAGTCGAAATTCAAGATGACTGTCCAGCGTTCAAAAACACAGCCGGTCAAGCTATCCAGAATACCTAAAAAGAGTTTTATAGAAATTAAGGGCGAAGATGATTCCTAAATTATTCCAACTGGGCCCTGTGCCTGTTTACAGCTACGGGTTGATGCTTGGTATTTGCTTCATTGTTGCAAGCTGGCTGATGCAGAAAGAGTTTAAAAGAAGGAAGCTCGAAGAAGGTGCGGCCATAAATATTACATTTATTGCCCTTGTTGGCGGAGTGATAGGTTCAAAGCTGCTCTATGTGATAGAGGAGTGGAGTTCTATCATGGCAATGCCAACATCAAGAATATTTTCTACTGACGGACTGTTTTCACCGGCTGGATTGACTTTTTATGGCGGTTTGATACTGGCTACGGTTCTGATTTTTATTTATGCCCGTGTTAAAAAAATCTCATTCCTTAGGATCGCGGATGCAGCGGCTCCTTCGCTTGCAATTGGCTATGGAATTGCGCGTGTCGGCTGTCATTTATCAGGTGATGGAGATTACGGCCTGCCTGTTTCTGAGTTTATGTCTTGGGTTCCATGGGGTACAGATTATTCCAAAGGTACATTACCGCCTTCCATTGCATTCAAAGGGTCAGAACTTGCTCAAAAATTCGGAGGGGTTGTTCCGGATACTACACTATGCCACCCTACTCCCATCTACGAACTGGTGTTTGCAGTGATTATTTTTTCAATTCTTTGGAGTAAGAGGAAGGTATTTAAGGCAGATGGAAAACTTTTCGGCCTGTACCTTATCTTAACCGGAGTTTTCAGGCTGCTTGTTGAGTTCATCAGGCTGAACCCAAGAATAGCATTCGGACTTTCTGAAGCACAGTTGTTTTCAGTTCTGTTCGTAATTATCGGGTTATATATATATTACAAAGCACCTTTTGGAACCCAGGAGCCGATTAAGAACACAAAGAAAAAAACAAAAAAAGAACACAACGCATAAATTTGAATTCGGTCGAAATACTTACTAAGCCGAATTGCCACCTTTGCGAAGTTGCCAAAGAAGAGATACTTGAATTAAAGGAAGAATATGAATTTACTCTTACAGAAATTAATATAACTCAAAGAACCAATATGTACGAAATGTACAAGGATGAAATTCCCGTAATTTTTGTCAACGGAATAATGATTTCAAGGTATGAACTGGACAAAAAGAAATTTATGAAGTTTTTGAAGAAATATTCTGATGATTAAGAATTTACATTTTGCCTTGATCTTGATTATTGCCGTTGCAGTTTTCTATTCATGCAATGAGGGAGATAAAAAATCAAACAATCAGGAAGATAAGCCAATTAATGAAAAACCAAAGGAGAAGGCAAACGAAGACTCCGTTTATGCGATTATAATGGTTGGTGATATAATGATGGGTACAAATTATCCCTCCGCCGGAAGTCTTCCGCCTGATGATGGCCGGTACATATTGCAGGAAGCATCAGAGTTCTTAACAGTTGCTGATGTGACAATAGGCAATCTTGAAGGAACATTGCTTGATAAGGGCGGCACTCCTAAAGTTTGTCAGAATCCCGAAAACTGTGTAGCATTCAGAATGCCGGAACATTATGCGGGATATTTGAAAGAGGCGGGTTTTGACCTTATGAGTACTGCAAACAATCATAGCGGCGATATGGGAGAGACCGGAAGAAAATCTACAATGAAAACGCTCGATGAATTTGGAATTTTGTACGCGGGCTATTCTACTAATCCGACTACAATGTTTGAAAAGGACGGCATTAAATTCGGATTCACAGCATTTGCACCGAATACAGGTACTCAGAGCATTAATGATATTGAATCAGCAGCAAAAGTTGTAAAGGAGTTAAAGTCTGCTTGTGATATAGTTATTGTAGCATTTCATGGCGGAGGAGAGGGTTCCGGCGCTACCCATGTGAACAAGAAACGTGAGTTTTATTTAGGTGAAGATAGAGGCAATGTTTATGAATTCGCCCATGCTGTAATTGATGCAGGCGCGGATATTGTTTTCGGTCAAGGTCCGCACGTCCCCAGAGGTCTTGAGCTTTATAAAAGTAAGATCATAGCTTACAGCCTGGGAAATTTCTGCACATATGGTAAATTCGGATTGAGCGGCAATCTTGGGCTTGCACCAATTTTGAAGGTGTACATCAATAAGAAAGGGGACTTTGAAAAGGGAAGGATTTTCCCTTTTAAACAGGTAAGACGGGGATTCCCAGTATTTGATGATGATTATGCTGTAGTAGAGTTGATGAAAAATCTGACAACAACAGATTTTCCTTCAACCGGTATAGTAATTGAAGAAGATGGGGCTGTTTTAGTGAAATAAATGCTATTTTATTAAAATAAAAATAATCAGCAATTTAGGTATTAACTCATTCCTTGAAAGTGTTCAAAAATTTCATTATTTTAGCGTTTTGTAATTAGAAAATTTATTCCCGCCAAAAAAGCGGAGAGGAGCAGTTGTGAAAAGAACGTTTCAGCCAAGTAATACTAAAAGGAAAAATAAGCACGGTTTCAGGGAAAGAATGGCTACAAAGAACG
>JAUQWT010000410.1 GCA_030835005.1 Ignavibacteria bacterium
AGACCAGAACATTACCCCAAAATTCAAAGAGCAAACAGTTAACAAAATTGCAAAGATGCTCACTGAAAATTATGTTTTTCCTGATAAAGCGAAGGAAATGAATGCGCTCATCAAGTCAAAGCTCAGTAGCGGCGGTTATGATACTATCACTAACGGCAATGTTATGGCTGAAGTTTTGACCCAGGACCTGCAATCCATAAGCAAGGATAAACATTTGCGGGTAAGATATTCACCGGAAGACGCTAAGCGCATGCTGGAAAATGAAAAAAACGGTCATGACGCTGATGAAGAAAACAGGTGGAATGAACAGATGAAGAAGGAAAACTACGGCTTTAAGAAAGTTGAACGGCTTGCAGGCAATATAGGTTATGTTGATTTCAGGAATTTTGCCTCACCGGATTATTCAAAAGAAACTGTAACAAGCGTTATGGGATTTTTAGCCAACACCGACGCAATAATTTTCGATATGAGGCTCAACGGCGGCGGTGACCCTGCAGGAGTTCAGCTTATCTGCAGTTACCTCTTTGGCGATAAGCCTGTTCACCTTAATGACCTTTATTTCAGGCCAACTGATGAAACACATGAATTCTGGACACTGCGTAAAATTGACGGCAAAAAAATGCCTGATGTTCCCGTTTACGTGCTTACAAGCAAATTCACATTTTCGGGTGCAGAAGAATTTACCTATAACCTCAAAAACCTGAAACGCGCAACAATTGTTGGTGAAACAACCGGAGGCGGAGCTCATCCGGGCGGAATGATGCCTGTTAATGAAGGTTTTGCAATATTTATACCGAACGGAAGAGCAATTAATCCCATTACCAAAACGAACTGGGAAGGTACCGGGGTAAGTCCGGATGTGTCAGTCAAATCAGAACTTGCCCTTGAGCAGGCACAGATACTTGCATTGCAGACTCTCGCCGGCAAAACCAAAGATGAGCAGCAGAAAAGAACTTTTACATGGATGATAGAATCATTGCAGGCTTCTATGAATGCCCAGGCAATTGATGAATCAGTGATGAAATCATATGCAGGAACCTACCAGGACAGGACCGTCACCTACGAAGCCGGCAGACTTTATTACCAGCGCAAAGGAAGACAGAAATACCAGATGACCCCCATCAGCGAAGATACTTTCATGTTCAAAGATATTGATTACTTCAGGCTGAAGTTCGTTAAGGATTCAAACGGAAACGTTACAGAAGTCAACGGCTTGTATGATAATGGTGATGTGGATAGGTCTGTAAGGTCGAATTAGACAATAGTGGAGTATTTATGCAATGAAAATCCCCATTGCAGATAAATCGATGTTTTAGATTAAAGATTAATTGAAGCACACTTCGGATTCAAAGATCCAGTCCCCCTTTTAAAGGGGGACTATTTTTTTAAGGTTTAAAATATTTGTTGATTGAACTTTACTTTGGAGTTACGTAAAATTTAGATGGGGATTTATAAAATATTTCAAGCTGAAGTTCGTTACGTAATGTTGTTGGTGACGCTTCGGCTTCGCTCAGCATAAACACCAACAACGGGGGAAATCTATCTAATACATAATCTCTATTCATCTATTTTTTCCTTTAACCTTTCTTATATTTCCCAATCTGTTTACCAAGCAACGATATCTTCTTCCACTTTTTCTTTTCTTCAAGTTGAGCTTTCTTATCCTGTTTACGCGCGAAATATTTTATTTCGTTCTGCAGCTTTTTGTAGCTTTTGAAGCGGCCTTCTTCAAGCTCCCCGCTTGTTATTGCTGCCAGTACCCTGCAGCCTGGTTCGGATTCATGTTTGCAGTCCGAGAATTTGCACTCAAGTGTCAGCTTTTCAATATCCTCAAACAGCTCTTCGAGTCCCTCACCGCCTTCCCATAACTGAATTTCGCGCATACCGGGAGTATCTATTATCAGTCCCCCGCCGGGAACCACGAAAAGCTCCCTGTGGGCTGTAGTGTGCCTGCCCCTATCTTTATAAAGGCTAATTTCACTCACATCCATTACATTCCTGTTCAGCAGACTGTTTATCAAAGTCGATTTCCCCACTCCCGATGAACCGACGACAGCAACAGTTTTATTACCTTCAAAATATTTGTGGAGGTCGTCTAATCCCGCTCCTTTTAACGCGCTGATAACGTGAACATCAGTTCCAACAAGCCGCTCCTCGGTTTCAGCAAGTCTTGCGTAAATACCATCGCAAATATCCGCCTTGCTCAGCAGAACAACAGGCTTTACCCCGTTATCCCAGGCAAGGGCAAGATATCTTTCCATTCGCTTGAAGTTAAGATCCTGATTAAGCGAAGATATGATGAAAACATAATCCACATTTGCGGCAACAACTTGCTCAACTGTTGTTTCACCGGCTTTCTTCCTCGAGAATTTGCTCTTGCGCGGAAGTACCGCGTGTATGACAGCCTTCTCTTCATTGGGCAATTGCTTTATCACAACCCAGTCACCGACTGCGGGCAGTGAACCGGGGTCTTCGGCATTGTAGAACAGCTTACCCGCTTTTTCGGCAGTAAGCTCGCCATGTTCAGAATACAGCTCATAATAATTCCTGTGCTCAACTGATACTCTTGCAGGACTAAATCCATCCCCTGCATATTCACTGAAATATGCCTCGAAGAATTCATTCCACCCGTAATTTTTTAATGTATTAAATTGTGTCAATATTAGTTCAAATTTGGATAATTTTTCAGAAATTCCTTGGTTAACTTAAACGCACATCCTTTAACGTATAGTTTGAAACCAAATTCATTATTGATATTATACATATACTTATTCCACGGCATTGTATCGGTAGTAATATATCTGAAATCTTGATTTTCTTCAAGCAGCTTCAAATACAATCTGGCTTTCAGGTATCTGGCAATGCCTTTGCTCCTGTACTTTTTTGTAACGCCGGTCATTCCCCCGATATGCCTTAGAGTTTCGGGATTGTGTGAATCAAAACATATCCAGCATAAACCGGCTATAATATCATTATCGAACAGAACATATATTCCCGGAGTTGTTCCGCCGGTCTTTAGTAGCTCCGTATTTTTTCTATATGAATCAGGAGTAAGAGGCGGAACTTTGATTGTGAACGGATTTATTGCGACCAGATCACTGAAATATTCATTTATGCGTTCGGTAAATTGTTCTATAATGCTTTCCGGTATTTCTGTAAAGTATTCCAGCCTTAGATTATTCAGCGGGCTATCTTCAACAATACTGATATAAAAAGCCGCATCCATATTTACTCTTTCAAGCCGCGAAATGTTATATTCTTCATATACGTCAGCATTTGCTTTTTTGAGCCAGGATTCGATCGCCCCGTGATATGTATGATAGAATGCTTCTGTGAAACCTTCTGAAACCATTATTTGATCAGCTTTGGGTAATATGTGCCCCATCAGTGAAGGCAGCTGTTCATCATTAAGCACATCGAAACCGATAAACAATTGATCATCCCAAACCGACGTGTCAATCCACCCCAGAGCTGTACCGTTATCAAGTATGACAAATTGCTCATAAGTCGGGTCGCCGGTGGCAGAATCCAGCCTCCGTTTAATGAATTTTTCAACTGTATCATCCGTTTTATGGCTTCCGGGGTAATGCCTGCTGGAGATCTCCCGGCAGAGACTGAAAAATTTCAGCCAAAGGTCTTTATCATCTATTTTGGTAGAAATAAATTCTGTCATTTTGAGCA
>JAUQWT010000058.1 GCA_030835005.1 Ignavibacteria bacterium
TACAGAAACATCATGAAAAAAGGTTAACGCACTTAATTATCCTGAATTTGATAATTTTTTATACGGACAGACAGTTATGCCTGTCCTGCTTTTTTTAAAAAAGTTTCGCACAACAATAAACATCTTTTTTGAGTAAAATAAAAATTCTCAGTTCACATTGAATAAAGCTTTATTTCTTGATAGGGACGGAACAATTGTAAAGGAAACAGGCGGTAAAACACCTGAAACTTTAGGTTACTTACTTAGTGTTGAAGATGTTGAACTCATTGACGGCTCTGCTGATGCAATAGCAGCGGCCAGGAAACTGGGATTCAGGATCATAGTAATTACTAACCAATCGGCAATTGCGCGCGGCTGGCTTACAGAAAGTGAGCTTGATAAGATAAATTCAAAGATGTATTCACTGCTTCTTGAGGCAAATCCTGAAGCAAAGGTTGACGCACTTTACTACTCGCCTTATCATAAAGAAGGCGTTATTGAAAAATACTCAATTGAGCATAATTCCAGAAAACCGGATATTGGCATGATACTGGAAGCAAAGGAAAAGTTTGATATTGATCTTTCTGCTTCATATATGATAGGTGATGCCCATAGCGATGTAAAATGCGGACTTAATGCTGGTTTAAAGAACATACTTGTGAAGACCGGCTATGGAAAAATAGCATACAGGAAATGTCTTGATGAAAAACTAAAAATTGACTTTATTGCAGACAATCTAACGGATGCAATAGGATTTATTGAAAAAAATAGCTGAAATTGAGTAAAAAATCCGCCTTTTAGCGGATTGTTCTGTTATATTCACAATTTTTGAACGAAAATAATAAATGACCATTAAAAATATCAAAGCTTTACTGTTTGGCACTGTTTTAACAACAGCCCTTTCAATATACACAATAGGATGCGCTGATGACCCGTCTTCTCTCGGAATCAATTTCATACCTCCCGGTGATACTACAGGAATAAGAGTTTTCGATTCGTTCACTGATACCATGCCGATCAAATCCACAAACAGGATCCTGTACGTTAACACTTCCGGTTCAAAGAATTTGATGGTTGGAAAAAGCGGTTCAATTGAAGCAAAGGGCCTTTTGCTTTTCGGCAATTTCGGAAACGATCTTGACAGCGCAACAGTTCAATCTGCAACTATGACGCTTGCCTACAATAATTATTATTACCCTGCATCTTCTTCAGATTCGCTGGGGCAGATGTCATTTGAGATTTATAAGATACAGCAATATCTCAACTTTTCAAGCATAACTGCCGATTCCGTGAACTCTTCTTCATTCGGGAATACTTCACAGGGAACGTATACCGGAACACCCACTGCAGACTCACAGGATGTACAGATAAGCTTAAATACAAGCATGGTTAAAGACTGGCTAGAATACGCTGCCGATACGGGTTATGCAAACAAGAATTACGGCATTGCCTTAACGCCGAATCCGGGTACCGGTGTAATAAAATCATTCTATTCAGGACTTGCTGTGATCTCTGCAAGTGTAAGGCCCCGGCTTGAAGTTATCTATGTGAAAAACGGAATTACTGATACCTTTTATACCGATGGTTCTGCAACGGTCTCTCTTGTTACAGGTACGATTCCCGTTTCCGGAGAGAAGTTTAACCTGCAGGCGGGTATAAGCTTTGTTAATGTAATGGAGTTTGATCTGAACCGGTTTCCTTCTACTGCAACCATTAATGATGTACAGCTTTTTCTGACTTTGGACTCAGCAGGTTCTGTATTCACAAACCAGTCAACTAAATCGGTATTTGCGCAGTTTATTACAGATAGCGCCGGATTGAAGACGGAGTCGTTCCAGTTTAACGGCGGGCCATACGGAAGCGGTCAGTATATGCTAAGGCTTATTTCAAACAGGATAGAGTCTCCGTTCCAGCGGTGGCTTGTGGGGACTGCGAATTACGGAATACTGCTGGCTTCAGGTACGCAGAATACTGCGCTAGACAGCTACACTTTTTACAAAGAAACAGCAACAGACCCTGCAAAGCGCCCCAGAGTTATAATTAAATACACGCCGAGAGTGAATCCATGATAAAATTCCGAAATAAAATTAAGATCTCAATATTACTTTTCTTTGTACTCACAGCAAGTACAAGTGCGCAGATCGATAAGAATGGCGGCTCGATCTATTCAATATTCGGGCTTGGTGATCTAAGCTATTCATCAAGCAACCGGACAGACGGAATGGGAATTATGGGCATAAGCCTATATGGCGATTATACTAATTCTGTAAATCCCGCAGCATGGACAAGGATCCAGAATACGATTTTTACCACGAAGTTCAACATGGAAAATATCCGTTCAACGGACGGAATAAGTACAGCAAAAAGAACTTATGGCAACTTCGAGGGATTTGATCTTTCTATTCCGCTTAACAAAGGCAACGGATGGATCATAAATCTTGGCGTGAATAATTACAGTCTTGTAAACTATGATGCAAAATTCTCATCATCTGTTGATGGGGAAAATTACACTCAGTCTTACAGCGGCAATGGCGGTTTATACCGCATGAGTGTTGGATTTTCTTATATCATTTTCAAACAGTTTAGTTTTGGCACACAATTTAATTATGCATTCGGGAACATAAATAAATCGCTGAATATTGATTTCACAAATCCGCTGCTGTTTGATACAAAGAACATTTCATCAAATACAATTTCGGGATTCTATTTTAATACCGGTTTGATCTATCACGGGTTCGGGAAGTTATTCCGCAGCAAGAATCTTGAAAATATGACGCTTGGAGTATTTGTTTCATCTCCGGCAAAGTTCAATTCAGATGTGAACGGGAAATTCTCGAGATCTATACTTGCAACTGATACGCTGAACCTTACCAAGGGGAAGCTTGATATTCCGCTTGCCTTTGGCGTAGGGCTTTCAAATACTTTTAACAAGACCCTGCTCATAGCTGCAGATCTTTATTTTCAGCAGTGGGATAATTACAAATATTACGGCATTCACCCCGTAGAGATCAAAAACAGCATGAAAGCCGGTATAGGCCTTGAATATACTCCTTCTGTTAAGCTTGAAGACCCATATATAAAGCGGGTATCTTACAGGCTTGGCGGAAGCTACACGCAGGACTACCTGAAGCTCAACGGTGAGAATATAAATACCATCAGCGTAAGCGCAGGATTATCGCTTCCAATCGGGAGATACAATTCAGTTGACCTGTATTTCAAATACAACATGAGAGGCAAAGATTCCGGCGGCTTGATAAAAGATAATGTATTCCGCTTTGGCGGATCTGTGAAGATCGGTGAACTTTGGTTTTTAAAACCATCAGATGAATTTTAACAGACGAATTTTAATAATACAAAAACATTTTTACCGCACAAACAAAACCTTGAATAAACATGTCTAATTTACAGGAATTTGATCCTCAGATCTACATGGCTATCCGCCACGAACTTCAGAGGCAAAACAATAAGCTGGAGCTTATCGCTTCTGAGAATTTTACCAGCATTGAGGTAATGGAAGCAATGGGCTCGGTAATGACAAATAAGTATGCCGAAGGTTACCCCGGAAAAAGATATTACGGCGGATGTGAGTACGTAGATGTTGCCGAAAACGTTGCAAGAGACAGAGCCAAGGAGCTTTTTGGAGCAGAGTATGCAAACGTGCAGCCGCACTCAGGTTCACAGGCAAACATGGCAGTATATTTTGTGCTTGTGAAACCGGGCGATAAAGTAATGGGAATGGACCTCTCTCATGGCGGACATTTGACTCATGGATCTCCAGTTAACTTTTCAGGGAAGCTGTATAATTTTGTGCAGTATGGTATAAATCCGGAAACAGAAATGCTTGACTATGACATGATAGAAAGCGTTGCAGTCAAAGAAAAACCTAAAATGATAACGGTTGGCGCAAGCGCTTACTCAAGGAATATTGATTATAAAAGATTCAGAGAAATTGCAGATAAAGTAAATGCTTTTTTGCTTGCTGATATTGCCCACCCCGCAGGACTGATAGCAAAAGGATTACTGAACGATCCAATTCCGCATTGTCATATTGTTACAACTACTACGCACAAAACACTTCGCGGCCCAAGGGGCGGTATGATACTTATGGGAGCAGATTTTGAAAATCCGTTCGGCATAAAAGCGCCAAAATCCGGAAGGACAAAAATGATGAGCGAGCTTATTGATTCGATGGTTATTCCGGGAATTCAGGGCGGACCTTTGATGCATGTAATTGCCGCCAAAGCGGTTGCTTTTAAGGAAGCGCTGCAGGGTGATTTCAAGAAATACGCAGAGCAGGTAATTAAGAATGCGCAGGAACTGGCAGGAAAACTTACCGGTTATGGATTCAAAATTATATCCGGCGGAACAGATAATCATTTAATGCTTATCGATTTGAGGAATAAGAACATGACCGGCAAGCAGGCGCAGGAACTGCTTGATGAAGTAGGTATTACCTGCAATAAGAATGCTGTGCCGTTTGATGACAAGAGCCCCCTTATCACAAGCGGGATCAGGCTTGGCTCGCCGGCCATGACCACACGCGGAATGAACGAAAAAGATATGGCTGTTATTGCATCAATGATAAACGATATCATCAGCAATCCCGAAAGTACAGAAATTAAGAATGAAGTAAAGCAGAAAATAGATGACCTGACAAGCGAACATCCTTTATACCCTGAATTGTTTACCTGGTAGGAATATGATATTACCATTTATCGAAGATATAGAGCCTGAAGCAAAAATTGAAAGCGGCAAGGAAATCTTAACACCGGCTGCTTCTGAACTGGACAAATCAAGATCCGGTTCTTCAATTTACGATGCCTTCGATCTGAAATATATTGAGTTCAAGGAAAAGATCGAAAAGGAACGATTTGCAAGAGAATTATTAGCGCCCGGCAGGTAATTTATGTCTGAAGACAAGTTTCCAGAGGATAACCCAGAAACCGGTGAGATGGGTTTTTTAGAGCATCTTGAAGAACTGAGATGGAGACTGATCAAAGCTGTAATAGGAGTTGTTTTAGGCGGTATAGTTGCCGGTATTTTCATAGATTATATTATGAATGACTTTCTGCTGGCCCCTGCAAAAAATACCACTCCTCCTTTAGAGCTGATAAATTTAAAACCTTACGGTCAGCTTGTTCTTTACATGGAAGTGATACTTGTGTGCGGCATAATTTTCAGCATACCAAATATCTTTTACCAGATCTGGAAGTTCATAGAGCCCGGGCTGATGCCTTCTGAAAGAAGATATATTTCAGCTATTGTTGCATTCTCGTCGCTTTGTTTTTTGGGGGGTATTTCATTTGCTTATTTTGTAATGCTGCCAACGGCGCTAAAGTTTTTCGCACAGTTTGGCACACAGGCAATAACTAACAATATTGCTGTAGATGAATATTTCGGATTTGTGATATCTGTTATGCTGGCAGCAGGAATAGTTTTTGAGCTGCCTATGGTCTCGTTCTTTCTTTCAAAGCTTGGAATATTGACGCCAAAATTCATGCGCAGGTACAGGAAGCACGCAATAGTAATCATATTATTACTTGCAGGCATCCTTACCCCCAGTCCGGATATTACAAGCCAGCTACTTCTTGGGATACCGCTGTTAATACTATATGAAGTAAGCATAATAATCTCAAAGTATTCGCAGCCGAAATAATTAACCCCATTTAAAATATCGGGGTGTAAAGAAAAAATCAATTTAAACAATAAAATGTTAAGCACCTTTTATCCCCCTTTAATTAAAGGAGGGAATAAGGGAGTTTCATAATGGATGTAGATCTCAAAAAAATATCAGCACCTATAGAAAACGAACTTGGTGAATTCAAGATCCACTTCCGTGAAGCCATCCGTTCTAAAGTTGCCATTGTTGATCTTATCAGCAAGTATATACTCAGACAGAAGGGCAAGAAGATACGCCCGATACTTGTTCTGCTATCGGCAAAGCTGTGCGGCGAGATCAATCCAAGAACATATACAGCGGCTACACTGGTTGAAATGCTCCACACCGCTACGCTTATTCACGATGATGTGGTTGACGATGCAAAAACGAGGCGCGGTATAGCGTCAATCAACGCTGTGTGGAAGAATAAGATTGCTGTTTTGATGGGTGATTATATGTTGTCACGGGGCCTGCTGCTTGCGCTTGAAAAGGATGAATGTGGATTCCTGAAGATAACTTCACGTGCCGTAAAAAGAATGAGCGAAGGCGAATTGCTTCAGATACAGAAGAACCGCAAGATGGAAGTAAATGAAGAAACATATTTCAGGATAATTTCCGATAAAACTGCATCACTAATTACAGCATGCTGTGAGCTGGGCGCAGCAAGCACATCGAAAGATAGCAAAGAGATTCAGCTCTTAAGCGATTTTGGCGAGAACATAGGAATTGCATTCCAGCTTAGGGATGATTTGCTTGATTACATCGGCAAGAAGAAATTCATGGGTAAATCTTCGGGCTCAGACTTGAAAGAAAAGAAATTCACTTTGCCGCTTATCCATTCACTTAACAATGCTTCTAAGAAGGAAGCGAAAGAAATTGTGAACGTTGTCAAAAATGGTTCTTTTTCCAAAAGCAGGCCAATGGTCATGGATTTCATTAAAGAGCATAACGGCATTGAATATACTATCACAAAAACATCTGAATATTGCGCTGAAGCAAGGACAAAGATAGACGGATTTGCAGGATCCGAAACCAAAGACACCCTACTAAAATTCGTTGATTTCATAAGCGAAAGGATAAATTAGTTTTTCCGGCCGCTTAAACGGTTAAATCTCTAAATAAACTTATGCCGCAAAGAATAGTTGCAATAATTGGAAGGCCAAATGTTGGCAAATCTTCCCTGTTTAACCGCCTTGTCGGAAAGAAGACGGCTATTGTCCATGATACGCCCGGCGTTACAAGAGACCGGAACTACGGCGAAACTGAATGGAACGGCAAGAAGTTCTTTTTGATAGATACCGGCGGCTATGTACCCAACAGCAAGGATAAATTTGAAAGCGCTATACGTGAGCAGGTGAGGATCTCGATCGATGAGGCTGATATAATTTTATTTGTTGTTGATGCAAAGACAGGAATT
>JAUQWT010000411.1 GCA_030835005.1 Ignavibacteria bacterium
CAAAGCAATTGATGAACGACTTGCCGAAGCCGAAAAGATGATCGACGAAGTTCTTCGTGATATTCCCAATATTGCCGAGGACTCCGTTCCCGAAGGCAAAAGCTCTGATGACAATGTTGAATTCCGTATTTGGGGAGAAAAAGCTTCGGGAGATTTCAAATACCTGGATCATGTAGAGCTTGGCAAAAAGCTAGATATACTCGATTTTTCTGTTGGCGCAAAAATATCGGGCAGCGGTTTCCCCTTCTATAAAGGCAAGGGTGCAATATTAGAGCGCGCGCTGATAAATTTCATGCTTGATACACATAAGCAAAACGGCTACACTGAAGTTTTTATGCCCTTCCTGGTAAACCGCGCGTCAATGGAAGCCGCCGAAAAAGTGCCGAAGTTTGAAGAAGATATGTACCGTACTGATCCTGACGATTTGTTTGCAATACCCACTGCAGAAGTACCGATTGTCAACATTCACAGGGATGAAGTGCTGAATCTGAAAGATCTTCCCGTGAAATACTGCGGCTATACAGCATGTTTTAGAAGAGAAGCCGGAAGTTACGGCAAAGATACAAAAGGATTTTTGAGAGTACATCAGTTCAATAAAGTAGAGATGATCAATTTCTGCCTCCCGGAGGAGTCATACAGCCAAATGGAAGAAATGCTGAATCATGCATGCGGAATACTTGAAGCTTTGAATATTCATTACCGGGTTGTAAATGTCTGCACGGGTGATATGGGTTTTGCAGCAAGCAAGCAGTATGATATTGAAGTGTGGAGCCCTGCAGAAAACAAATGGCTTGAGGCATCAAGCGTTAGTAACTGTACTGATTTCCAGTCACGCCGCGCAATGATAAGGTTTAAACGCGAGAAAAAAACCGAGTTCGTGCATATCCTCAACGGCAGCGGACTGGCAACTTCAAGGCTGTATGTGTCGCTGATTGAATCAAACCAGACTCCCGAAGGCAAAATAATTGTGCCTAAAGCGCTGCATAAATACACCGGTTTCGAGATCATTGGATAAGCCGCTTAGAATATTAACCTAAATCTATCCGGCCTAACAATACTTGCTTATTTGATAAGTGTCATCTTCCTGGTCTCGGAAAATTCATCTGCGAATATTTTGTAAAAATATATACCACTCGGAGAATTTACTGAATCCCAGTCAACTTTATATGTTCCCGCTCTAAGATCGGAATTTACCAGGACAGCGATTTCCTGCCCAATCATATTATAAATTATAAGCTTCACAAAAGAACTAATGGGTATCGCAAATTCAATATTTGTAGCAGGATTAAATGGATTCGGATAATTCTGAGCAAGAGAAAATGTCCCGGGGTTTTCGGTATTAATATTAACAATGCCTATGGCATTTCCTGTCGGGTTGCGCTTATACAAAATTTCAGGGTTATTTCCTGCACCCCAATCTCGCGTATCATACCATACAACATGCACCGCAGAACCGGAGGCAGCCACAGATGGAAGATTAGATTCATTAAACTGATTCGTCAATCGGGTATCTTCTCCCCAGCTAGTTCCGTCATCCGTTGAAAGTTTGTAGTAGATCTCCCAGATTCCCGCGGTTGAATCACGGCTGTCCTGCCAGACTATATGAATATGCGAACCGGAAGCGGATATTGAAACATTTGCAGATACTGCCCAATTGTCTGTCAGTCGGGTATCGTTCCCCCAACTAATACCATCGTTAGTGGAACGCTTGTAATAAATCTCTTCATTCCCGTCTCTGAGATCAGTCCATACTGCATGAACATTTGAACCGGATGAACCGATCGAACTGTATCGTGATTCACCCGGGCTGCTTGATAAGCGCGTATCCTGACCCCAACTTATTCCGGCATCAGTTGAGCGTTTATAATATATTTCATTGTGCCCGTCACGTGCATCAGTCCATGCAACATGAACGTTTGAACCGGAAAGTGTAATTGAGGGCTCCTGCGAGATTCCGACAAAATTCGTAAGCCGGGTATCCTGGCCCCAGCTTGCCCCGCCGTCTGTTGAACGATTGTAAAAAATCTCTCCTGTTCCGTCAGACCAAACAGCAATTACATAGAGTCCCGATACTGAGATTGAAGAGTTCCCGCAGGAGTGCAAATTGTTTGATAGACGGGTATCCTGATTCCAGCTCACGCCGCCATTTGTTGAGCGTTTATAGTAAATCTCCCATCGCCCGTTCATACTGAATGTTTCCCACACAATATGCGCGTTTGTGCCCGATGCCGCAACTGATGGAAGTGACCCGCCGATTTGTGATGATTGCAGCCAGCTCACGCCGCCATTTGTTGAGCGCTTATAAAATCCAACATTCACTGCGTCCATCCAGACGGCATGTACTAAATTGCCGGCAGCCGCAACACACCATGCATTATTTCGGGAAGTATACTGAGCACCGGGATCATTAGTTAGATTTACATCCGGCTGCCATTGCGAAAGAGGATTTCTTAAACTGGGCAGAATCAACACCAAAAGAATAGTAACAATCCAAATTACTTTTCTCATATTATGTTTTTATTTATGTTAACTGAATAATCTTTTCTCTAAAAATGAAATAACTGCCGCTAACTGCAAATCACCCCGGAACAATAAATAACAGTGCACGTTCAATAATACATTTTCATTATCACCAAACCTTGAGAATAGTCAATTTGATAAATATAATACAAAATGCACTTTAATTATATGAAATATGGGAACGATTTGGCAACTGAATTTGGGTTTTAGCTGCAAATCAGCAAAATTTTAAAAAAAATTCCTTTTGAGGAGTTATTAATAAAAAGCAGCGTAATGCCTGTCTCCGTAAATTAATGCCTATGGGTCAATACAGGGATTAAACTATCAGAGCCAGGCAGCAGCCTACTTTTATCTAAGCTGCCTTCACGCATGAGCCCTCAACCAGCGTCGCCCAATTACACTGCTTTTTTGATCATTAAATCTAAACCTCTTACTTTACAAGAACCATTTTGTGTGTTTTTGTAAAATACTCTTTTTCGCTTCCTGATTCCGATACGGTTATCTTATAGTAATATATTCCGGTGGAATAATTGCCTGCATCCCAGTCAGCTTTGTAACTGCCTGCACTTAGATTTTCATCAACAAGAATTACAGCAGCTTTCCCGTTTACATCAAATATTGTAATGTTAACTCTTGAATCCTTGGTAATATCAAAATTTATATTTGTCACTGGGTTGAATGGATTAGGATAGTTTTGATGAAGCTCAAATTTTGCCGGCATATTGCTGCCTGTACTTGTGACTCCGTTAGGCAGAACAATAACTATGTCGTAGTCTTCCATTTCTCCATGAAACCCTGCAGGGTCCGGCGGGTTATTACACGGGCTTGTGGCAATATGGCCGCATTGTTCGCGCATTTTTGATGATACACGCATTCTTGTTGTTCCTAAAAATGCATTTGAAGGGACGGTGAAGTTAGCGGTAAAGGGTCCCGTAGAAAATTGCTGGTTCAGTAATAAAACAGTTTCACCTGCATCATCAAAATCATAATCCTTGTTAAAGTCTATCCACACTCTCAGGTTTCCCGCAGTACAGAAAGCCCCGAATCCCTGCACAAGTGTTACAGTATAAGTATGATTTCTGTTTAAGGTTGTTGACATCCCGGTATTAACATAACCATCATTTCTCCCCGAAACTCTTTCCAGTGCCGGAAAACCATTTAATGTAACACTGCTTATGCCCTGGTCGAAGGTCTGGGTGATCGTGGGTATGCACCAGTCTTGAGATAACGGACTACCCGTAAAAATAAAAGAAATCAAGATCAAAAATATTATTGTACTTGACTTTACGAAATTAAGAACTAAATTTGTAGTGACAGTTTTCATAATGCTGCTCTCCGTTTTATTAAAAATTTTTGTTAAAAATATATCTATAAGATTATTTTGGCAAAGAATCTTTTGACCCAAAGCACCGTCCTTCCTTGGTGGTCAGAGATATAAATCACAAAATATTTGTCTTTTTCAGACGTTTTTGGGCGTTTTCTGCTCAGAGCATTGCTGTAATTGTTCCATTAACGTCGTAAAGGTATTTTAGAGCAAATTATGATAAAAAGTAAAGCAATAGACCTTCTGCAGATACTCTCCAGGAAAGAGTTCCGGGTTTTCGGTGAGTTCATTATCTCGCCTCTTCACAATAAAAACAAACGGTTAGTTTTGCTGTATGATATCCTCAAAGAGTATCATCCAGATTTTGAAAGCGAAGAACTTACAAAGGAAATTGTTTACACAAAGCTATTCCCTCATACCGAATATAAAGATAATGTTTTGCGAAAGGTTTTTTCGGAGCTATCTGCCAAGATACTTGATTTCCTTGCATATATAAATTTCAGGAAGAACCGCCTTAACCAGAACAAGCATCTTGTGAGCGAGCTTAACCAGAGGAATGCAGACAAATATTTTGATGAGGTTTACAAGGATGCAGAAGATGTATTAAGATACCCGCTGAGTTCTGATGAGCTGCTGAAGTACAAACATAATCTCGAGCTTGAAAAGAACACTTCATACATTAAGAAAAACAAATTCCTGCTGGATGAAAGCCTTCTCAATGAATCTGATTACCTGATAAAATTCTTCCTTGTGAAGATATTGAGGCGATATACAATGATCCTGAACGAGCAGATCTATGAGCTTAATACCGGCTTCAAGCTCAGTTTCCTTGACGAGATACTGAATCACCTTAAAAATCATTCTTATGGTGATGTTCCTGTCATATCCCTGTATAACAATCTGGTTTTGTTGATGCTGAATGAAGATGATGCGCGATATCCGCAGCAGGTAAGAAAAATGATCTGCAGTAATGAACTTGCTCTGGATACCGTTGATATTTACAATGCTTATTTTATTCTCAATAATTATTACAGGAAGAAAAACGATAAAGGCAGCTCTGTT
>JAUQWT010000412.1 GCA_030835005.1 Ignavibacteria bacterium
GTCTAACTTATGACTAACAGACCTTGATAATGATTTGAAAAAACTGTGGAAAGATACTTTTGACCTCTTGAAGACAAGAGCAAAAAGGAGGATAATGAAGCCAGAAGAATTTGAGTTGGTAGGGTCATTTGGATTGTAGAAAAACGCCAGCCATATAGCCGATATTGCCGTGAATATTATCATCCAGAATCTTGTATTGTATGATGCCGTATGAGGAGTGAGTTTCTTCCAATAAAGATTGTTACAAATCTTTCTGTAGAATTCCATAGTCAAAAAATTACTTAAAACCCAAATAATTTTGGCTAAAAATTCGGTCTTAAGCAGTAGCTTTATCTGAAGATATATGTTCAATTATTAATTGATTTTATACGTAAAGTTAAGGATATATGTTTGAAATGTCAATTAAATCAAAAATTTAATCTATACTTTTGAGTATAGATGAAGTATTATAGTCAGATCTTCTTATTCATACCTCAACGCATCAATTGGATTCAGCTTAGCGGCCTTGAAAGCAGGGTAGGTGCCAAATAGAATTCCGATAAGTGAGCACACGATAAGTCCGATCACTACCCAGTCATAAGGTATGCTAACGGGTGTGTTAAGCATCGTTCCTAGCAAATTTCCGACTCCAATACCTATTGCTATACCGATAACACCTCCGATCTCACATAACAGTATTGCTTCGAATAAGAACTGAGTGAGAATATTTCCGCGTTTTGCGCCAATTGCCATCCTGATGCCTATCTCTTTAGTGCGCTCGGTAACAGTAACAAGCATGATATTCATAATACCTATACCTGCAGCAATCAGGCTGATAAACGAAATTACACCTGCTCCGTATTTGAAATATACCGTAAAATTATTAGCTTCACGAATAAGTGATTCATTTGAAAAAATGTCGAAGTCATTATCTTCGCCGGGCGGAACTTTCCTTATCTGCCGCATTAAGCCGATCACTTCTTCCATAGTTTCATCAAGCTGTGCTTTACTTCTGGCGCTTACAGTAATGTTAATTGACCGGTTTTTTCGTGCACCGTATATCTTATCCATAGTCAATAGGGGAATAAGCACAATGTTATCCTGACTTTGCCCAAGGTTTTCGCCTTTAGCCTTCAGTACGCCAACAATTGTAAAACGATTTCCATCTACTTCGATTTCTTTATCCAGCGGTGAACTGAACGGAAACAGCTTGTCAACAACTTCCATACCAACAACAGCAATGTTACGTGTGGTTTTTATATCATCTTCAGTGAAGAACCTTCCGTCAGAAACAGTGTGATTATTGGCAACAAGAAATTCTGAAGTAACGCCTGCAAGCTGGAAATTTGGATTGGTTTGCGTTGGGCCGTATTTTACTGTCTTTCCGCCTGACCAGTCTTCAAGTCCGACCAGTTTTGGGAGAACGGCAAGTTCCCTCAGCCGATTTCCTTCATCTATGGTTATGGGCTTCCGCTTTTCGTACTTTCTCCACTTGCCTGGTCCCGATACAAATGTAACGGGCCATTTCTGTACCTGGAAAGTGTTTGTGCCCAATTGACTGAGTCCGCTATCTATGCCTTTCTGCAATGCATCTAAAAGAGTCATAACGCCGATTATGGAGAATACTCCTATAACAATTCCGAGCAGTGTAAGCGATGCCCTGAGCTTATTTGCACGAATTGAATTGAGGGCTGATATGAATGCTTCTTTTAAATTCACTTTTTAACTCTTTTGTGTTTTATTGCCCAGTAGTTTTTTGATGCTTTTCTTGCGCAGTTTACTGCTTGCGGATTCATTCTTATCTTTTTTCTTCTCGTCCTTTTTCTTTTTCCTGGCGAGTAATTGAGTCGTAGCCGTTGATTTGAATACAGGCATTCTGTTCTATTTTATATAAAAATCTCTTACGAAAATAAATTGGTCAGTTTCGAATTCCACAAAATACTTACCCGGTTGATAACACTCTGTATTGTTTGAGTTACTAAGCATGCAAACCGGCATTTCCCATTTTACCCTGTAGACTCCAGGGTTTAACGTCTGGTCATTAACAAGATAGATCAATATATTATTGCTTGTATCAGATACCGCAAGTTTAAAAGTTGTCTTAATTGGAATATCCAGATCAACTCTTATAACACTAACAATTTTGCTTCTATCTCTTTTAACTATGACATCACTTATGCTGTATTCCTGCGGTTTTTCCTTCTTTGTCTTACGGATAATTACAGTGCTGGTATCCGAATCAATTATCTGAGAGAACGATGTTTCTGAAAATACTAATGAAACCACAACAAAAAAGAACAAAAAAGCAATCTGTAAACTCCAATCTGAAATCATGCTACTCATAACGCAAAGCATCAACCGGGTCGAGCTTTGAAGCGCTCCATGCCGGGAAAAAACCTGCAACTATCCCTGCAACTGCAGAAATAACCAACGCCAGTACAATGACCCACAGAGGCATCACAGTAGGCAGTAAAAATGCATTAATAAGCAGGCTTGCCGGGAATGCAATCAACAGACCAAGCATACCGCCAACTATACAGATAGTCACAGCTTCAATCAGGAACTGCAGCATAATTGTGATGCGTTTTGCTCCAATAGCTTTTCTTATCCCTATCTCTTTAGTTCTTTCTTTGACGGAAACAAACATGATATTAGCAATACCTATAGAGCCTACAATTAATGATAGGAGAGTGATAGCCGTACCGATCGTTTTTATCAGGCCTGTCAATGATTCATAAGTCTGCTTAAATGCTTCCTGCTGATTTACTCCAAAATCTTCGCTTCCTCCGAGCGGAATTCTTCTAGCTCTTTTCATTACAGACTTCACTTCTTCTTTTGTATCTTCAAGTGCGTTAACAGAAGGAGCCTTGACATTTATGGTGATTGATCTTTTTGTTCCGAATAATTTGAAAAAGCTGTTGATAGGAATTATGATCCTGTTATCAAGACTGAAGAGGCCAAGCATACTTCCCATTTTGGCATAAGTGCCTATTACTTTGAAATTGAAACCTTTGACCTGTATAACTTTGCCAATTGGATCTATGTTCTGAAAAAAAGCTTCTTTAATGTCATAACCAATTACACAAACAGCCCAGCCGCCATCAGACTCGCGCTTAGTGAAGAATCTTCCTTCATCAACTTCAAGGCCAAGAGTTCTTTGATACTCTTCAGTTGTACCAAAAATCGGAATGCTTTCGCTGGTGAAGTCCTGGTAGGTTACAAGTGTAGCAGTCCCGACTGTAGGGCAGACAGATTCTGCTCCGGCAATATTCTCTTTGAAATATTCGTATTCCTGCCAGTTGATATCGCGCCTGTTACGGTAAACTTCAAAATCTTCCTTGCCAAACCATTCGAATTTCTGAATGTAAAGCACATCTGCGCCAACGGCTGCAATGCTTTTCTCAAATGCCCTGTTAATACCTTCAATTGCTGTTTGCAGTATTGTTACTGTTGTAATCCCTATTACAATTCCAAGCGTTGCCAGGAATGAGCGTACTTTATTTGCCCTGATGGAATTCAGGGATATCATTACGCCTTCTTTTATTTCAGTCAGGAAGTTCAACTAATCTTTTGTTAATTCATTTTTAACTTTGCCGTCCATGGAATCCTTGAAATCATAATCATAATCAATATCCAATGCCATATCAAAATATTTCTTTGCTTCAGTTTTATTGCCGGCTTTCATATAACATCTGCCGATCTGGAAGTATGCCTCAGGAATCAGCCACTTTTCATTCTGAGGGTTAAGCGAAAGATTTTGCTTAAACTGCTCAATTGCTTTGTTATAATCCTTCTGTTTATAGTAAACCTGCCCCAATCCCTGATTGATCTGAACTTTAACATCATCGTCATAAGTCTGCATATTGCTCAACAACCCGTTATATTCATTAATAGCCTCGCTTAATTTTCCAACAGCCCTGTTATTATCTGCAACAATCAATACAGAATCTATCTTAGAGACCGGATTTGACTCTCTGTAACGGAGCTTTCTTAGCCAGTATTTTTCCCACTCATTTTCTTCTTTAAAATCAGTTCTGGCTTTTCTGTAATACTCCAACGCCTCGCTCCTGTTTCCCATTAATTCAAGTGATACTCCAATACTGTGAAGCCTGTTATTCATATTCTCATCTTTGGTAAGGTACGAAATAAATCGTTTTCCGTAGTCTGCTGATTTATCGTAAACATTCATTCTGAAGTAAGCAGTGCTTAAAGCTCCGTAAGCTGTACGGAAGATTATCTCTGAATCCTTGCCTTTATTGTATTCAAGCGATTTTTCATAGGCATCAATTGCTTCGCTCATCTTATCCTGCTGTGAAAGCAGGCCGCCATGGAGCATCCATACTGCCGGGCTTTGCGGGTATTTTTCCCTGAGCTGCTGAGAGTATGATTCTGCAATCGGGTAGTTTTCTTCTCTCCATGAAAGCAGAGTGAGGTAAAACTTAGCTTCACTTGTTGTATAAGTCCCTTTTTCGGATGCCTGCATTAAAAGTCTTTTGCCTTCTGTCCTGTCTCCCTCAAATCCAAGAATTGATGTCAGCCACTGCAGTTTTCTGGGGATAAAGCTCGCCAGGTAATTGTAAACTCCAAGACCTAATGCTGCATCGTTGTAATTAGGATTCTTTTCCAGTACGAATTTTAAATTCTCATTACCATCTTTAATTTCGCTTGCAGCCTTAAGGTAATTTTCTCCCATAAAGCCAATTGCAAAAGCCCTGTTAGTATAAGTCCACCCAAGGTAAAGCCTTGCATCCAGATCATTCTCATTCTTATCAATAATATTTTCACATCTTTCTACAAGCTTATCCGAAAGGTTTAAGAATGTTTCATAATCATTCTTATTCCTTGTAAGCAATGCCTTCCAGAAGAAAATAGTCTGTTCAAAGAAGGGACCTCTAAGATCATTTGGAGCCAGATTCTTAGCCTCCTGAAATTTAGCTAATGCAGCGGGAAAGTCCATGTTATACTCAGCATCAATTCCTTCGGCAATAAGCTTATGTATATTGCCATAATCCTGCGACATAGCCACTGACATTGAAAAAATAAAAAAAAGAACAGTAGATGTATATCTGTTGAACAAAATTTTACCCCGTATTTTTAAATTACTAATTAGCCTCTGTAATTACCGGTATTTCCTTAATGTATTTAAGTCCCTTTTCCGTCGGCTTGTCAGATTCTACAAGTCCGTCACGCAGTCTTACTGTCCGGTGAGCGTGATCAGCGATAAAGTCTTCGTGCGTTACCAGAATTATTGTATTTCCCTGTGAATGGAGATTATCGAAAAGCTCCATTATCTCATCGCCGGTTTTGGAATCAAGATTACCTGTTGGTTCATC
>JAUQWT010000413.1 GCA_030835005.1 Ignavibacteria bacterium
GGGTTTTGTTGATGCATCCGCTAAAGCAGTCAAAGGAATAACAGATGCCGGGTTGAGATCTGTCGATCATATGGTTGGTAATGTTGAGCTTGGTAAGATGAATTACTGGGTGAAGTTTTATGCCGAAACTATGGGATTCAGCCAGCTTCTGTCTTTTGACGATAAAGATATTTCCACTGAATATACTGCACTAATGAGCAAAGTGATGCAGAATGGAACAGGTAAGATCAAATTCCCCATAAATGAACCTGCTGCAGGAAAAAAGAAATCACAGATAGATGAGTATCTTGAATTTTACCATGGTGCAGGCGTTCAGCATATTGCAATGAATACTACAAATATTGTTGAAACAGTTGCTGAACTCAAAAGAAGAGGGATAGAATTCCTGAGAGTACCAACAACTTATTACGAAGAACTGGAAGCGCGTGTTGGCAAAATTGATGAAGATATGGGTGAACTAAGCAAACATGGAATCTTGGTAGATAGAGATGATGACGGTTACTTGCTTCAGCTTTTCAGCAAGCCAATTGAAGACAGGCCTACTGTTTTCTTCGAGATAATTCAGCGAAAAGGGGCCAAAAGCTTTGGTAAAGGCAACTTCAAAGCTTTATTTGAAGCAATTGAAAGAGAACAGGAAGTTAGGGGAACGCTTTAACAATTAACAATGAGCAATTAACAATGAACAATATCATAGCGGAAGTTAGAGATTGTTTTGAGTTCAAAACACAAATATTATAATTAATGCCATTTTATCATAAGTTAGGAAAGATGCCTCAGAAGAGGCACGTGCAATTCTGCCAGGCTGATGGCTCGCTTTTCCAGGAGCAGGTGATCGGTACGGAAGGATTTTCAGGGATATCTTCGATATTATATCATATTAACCCGCCAACACAGGTCAAGAAGATCGGGAAAATTGAGGATATTGGTTTCAAAGAGTGGACAGATGTTGCTTTGCGTCATCACCATTTAAGAACACTTGATGCAAAACCCCATGGCGATCCCATTTCAGGTAGAAAAGTGATGATGTTTAATAATGATGTAAATATGGGAATCTGTAATCCGGCTAAGCAGATGGATTACTTCTATAAGAATGGCGAAGGGGATGAGATCGTTTTTGTACATCATGGCAGTGGTACTTTGGAATCTCAATACGGAACATTGGACTATCGCGAAGGCGATTATGTTATTATTCCAAGAGGAGTAATTTATAAAATAATTACGAAGACAGAAAAGACAAGGTTCCTTGTTATCGAATCCAGAAGCCCGGTATATACACCTGCCCGTTATAAAAACTCACTCGGACAGCATCTTGAGCACTCACCTTTTTGCGAACGCGATTTCAGGATACCGCAGGAGCTTGTTACAATTGATGAAAAAGGTGAGTTTTTAGTAAAGATAAAGAAGTTTAACAAGCTGCATCATTATGTATTCGGATTCCACCCGTTTGATGTTGTTGGCTGGGACGGATATTTCTTCCCGTGGATATTTAATATCAATGACTTCATGCCAATAACTGGCAAGATACACCAACCGCCGCCGGTCCACCAAACATTTGAAGGTCACAATTATGTTGTGTGCTCATTCTGCCCAAGGCTTTTCGATTATCATCCCGATGCGATTCCGGCACCCTACAACC
>JAUQWT010000059.1 GCA_030835005.1 Ignavibacteria bacterium
CATTTTACGATTCTTTCAGCCATATCTTTATCCTAATAAATGTTGTTTCTAAACAATATGCCAAAACGGAGCATCATAATATATGTAAAAAAAATAATACTAATACTAATCTAATTATTTACGAAATTTGCACACATGAAGAGTTTATTAATAATTCTAACTATAGGACTAATTGTAAATATGAGCAGTTCAAAGGATGTTTCAATTCTTTACACTCTTGCAGTAAAAAACCCTTCAAATCATTATTTCGATATTGGCATTATTTTCAAAGGTTTGAAAGCAGAAGAAAAAACAATTGATCTTGTTCTTCCTGTTTGGCGTCCCGGAAGATACTTAATATTCGATTTTGCCTCCGGCGTGCAGGATTTCAGCGCATTTGATTCAAAAGGCAATAAATTAAAGTGGCATAAAACAGATAAGACAACGTGGCGGTTAGAGACTGCATCAAACTCAGAAATTCGCATAGCATACAGAGTTTATGCAGACGAATTCCAGACCAGAACAAGAGGTCTTGACGATACACACGGTTTTGTTAACGGAACAGCTGTTTTTATGTTCTCTCCAAAATACAGGGACAATCCACTTGAATTGCAAGTTGAGAAATATAACAACTGGCATATTACGACCGGTCTGGAGAATTCCGAAGGAGATGCGTATAGATTTAGAGCACCCAATTATGATTACTTCTCAGATTGTCCGCTGGAGTTTGGTACACAGAAGGATATTGAATTTGATGTGGATGGGAAGAAACACGTCATCAGTTTCTATGGAGCCGCCAACTACAATGAGCAGAGGATGATTAACGATTTTGCAAAGATCATTAGAGAAAACTACAGATTTTGGGGTAAAATTCCTTATGAGAGATATGTATTTATAGTTCACTGCACTCCCGTGAGCGGAGGCGGAACGGAGCATATTAATTCCACTGTAGTGGGTGTAAAACCGGCTGCATTTGAAACCGAAGATGGATATGAATCATTTCTTAGACTTATTTCACACGAGTTCTTCCACACATGGAACGTAAAGCAGCTTAAGCCAAAAGGACTAACTCCTTTTGATTTTACCAAGGAAAACTATACATCCGAGTTATGGATTGCTGAAGGAGGTACCTCTTATTACGATGGGTTAATGCTTGTAAGAACGGGCCAAATGAAAAAAGAAGAGTTCTATAAGGAAATTAAAAGAGGGGTTGAAGATGAAAGAAGAAGGCCCGGAAACCGGGTTCAGTCAGTGGCTGAATCAAGTTTTGACGCCTGGGTTAAGTTTTGGCGCAGAACGCCGAATGCCTTCAACTCCGAATCAGATTATTATGCAAAAGGCTCTTACGTTTGCCTTGTGCTTGATCTGGAGATAAGAAATGCTTCAGAAGGGAAGTATTCTCTGGACGTTGTTTTCAAGGCAATGTACGAAAGATTCCCGCTGGACGTTAAGGGTTACACGAATGATGACTTCAGAAAAGTGTGTGAAGAATTCGCAGGAAAAAAATTGAGTGGGTTCTTTGATGATTATGTAACCGGAACAAAGCCGATTGAATGGGAGAGATTCCTTGGCTATGCAGGGCTTGAACTGAGAAGCGATGACAGTACGATTGTACCTGTTGTTGGACTTATCACATCGAAAAAAGGTGATAAAATTCTGGTGGAACAGGTTTTGACCGGTTCATCAAGCGAGAAGGCGGGCATTATGTCCGGAGATGAGATCATTGCTTTTAACGGTTCACGGTTATCATATGAAGAAATGGAAAATAGAATAAAGGAGCTTAAAACCGGAGACAGGGTAAAACTTACCGCATTTAGAAACGACAGAATGATGGAATTTAGTTTAACACTAGAAGAGAAGAAACTTGCGAACTACTACCTGAAAGAGAATGAACGTCCTTCCAGTCTGCAGAAGAAGATCTTTAATGATTGGTTGAGGACTGAATAGTCAACTCACTTTAATTATACAAAAAAGCATCTGTTTTTGGATGCTTTTTTTATTCCACTAAATATCATGGATATAACCCGTCTTCCTTACTTGACAAAAACAGAGAAATTTCAATTTGTACCGAAATTACCAAAAAGCTGCAAGGTCAAGCCAGCTGAATTACAGGGTTTAAGGGGGCAAACTTTGTTACTGCAGATTTTCTTTGTTGCTTCCGGTCCAGTTCAAGAGTCCCTTTTGTACCTCAGGTGATACCTGGCTCCAGCTGTAGCGGAATGGATTATATTCGTCACCAATCAATACATACTGCTGAGAAGTTTCGTTAGAACGAATATCAACAGTGATGGTATATCTTTCCATTTTGGGTTCAATCCTCAAATCGTCCTGAAGTCTGACAAATACAGGGTCATCATCTGCATCGGCTAAAATCCTGAAGTACTTTGAATTCTTAAGATTCTTGGTATTAGTTGAGATCTTCGTGCCTGAACATCCGGTAATAGATAAAGCCAATGCGAAAAGCAAAAAGATCAAAATAGTTCTCATAACTTAAGATGTTCCTTCACAAAAGGTTATTGTTCATTTATAAGTCTCTCAATGATATCAGTGGTTTTTATTCCGTCTGCTTCTGCATTGAAGTTTGTAATCAGCCTGTGCCTTAATACGGGCTTAGCGGATATTCTTACGTCTTCTATTTCAGGTGAATATCTTCCGTTCAAAATTGCATTTGTTTTGGCACCGAGGATCAAATATTGAGATGCTCTTGGGCCCGCACCCCACTCAAGCCAGTCTTTAATATACTTTGGAGCTGCAGCGCCAAGAGGTCTTGTTTTGTTCACCAAATTCACTGTATAATCAATTACATTATCGGCAACGGGTACACGCCTGACAAGGTCTTGCAAAGTGATTATCTCGTCTTTCTTCATAGCAATATTGACTTTAGGTTCATACATGCTGGTAGTGTATTTGATAATATCCATTTCTTCAGAGACAGACGGGTAATCAAGCCAGATGTTGAACATAAATCTGTCTAATTGTGCTTCAGGAAGCGGATACGTACCTTCATGCTCTATCGGGTTTTGAGTTGCCAATACGAAAAAAGGTTCATCGAGCGTATAAGTTGTTCCCGCA
>JAUQWT010000060.1 GCA_030835005.1 Ignavibacteria bacterium
AAGATTCCGGGATTGATCAGAAGCGAGGTGTCTAAAATCAAGGCTTTACCCGGAACAGAATCTGATTTTTACATGATGACAGAGATGTATTATGATGATATGGATTCTTTTAACGCCGCAATGGGGTCTCCTGAAGGCAAAGCATCGGCACGAGACATTGTTAATTTTGCCAAAAACAGCGTAGAGTTCTTCCTAGGTAAGGTTGACTAAAAATAACGATTTTTCGTCAGATTTTGCGAAAAGTGGGCTTGAATTTATTTACATTTTTATCTATAATGCAGTTCATTATCACCAAAAAAGGAACAATTCGGGCTTTATTGATGTATAAGTTATAAAGTTCTTAAATAAGTTTTTAAACACTGGAGGTGTTATGGTATCAGATGATATAGAGATCCTGCAAAATACGGGATACGGAGCCACAGAGCTAAAGAAAACATACCAGAAGTATCTGCAAAGGGCATTGATATTTGCAATAGTGATACATGGTTTTATTATTGGTACTTATCTTTTTGCAAATTACATCAGCAAAATGGAAGGCGAAAAGAAGGGTGACGTACAGCAGAGGATAATTAATGTTACCGATCTTGAGCCACCGCCATCTGCAAATGAAGAGGAAGAACCGCCACCGCCGAAAATTGAAGAGCCGCTGGCTGCTCCGCCGAAAGATCTTACAGCATTAACTCCCGAGCCTGTTGCAAAGGAAAAAGCCGAAGAGCAGACAATTAAGACTCAGCAGCAGCTTGAAGAGATAAAGACTCCCGTTGGCAATCAGGATTCCGGAAAGTTCCAGTATTCCGGCAATGTAAAAGTTGAAGAAAAGAAGATAGAAGAGAAGATAGAAAAGAAAGAAAAAGTTGTTGAAGAAAAAACTGTTTACCAGTCTTTCGAAGTTGAAAAAGCTCCAGAGTGCGTGAATCTCTCACAGGTAAGGTCTTCTATGAGCTACCCCGAGATTGCAAGAGAAGCCGGAATGGAAGGAAGAGTTACGGTAAAAGTTCTTGTTGGTCCGGACGGAAATGTAATTAAAGTTGGTTCAGTAAGCGGTCCGGATGTATTTCATGATGAAGTTCGCGATAAGGCAAATGACCTTCAGTTTACCCCAGGACTGCAAAACGGCAAGCCTGTAAAAGTATGGGTAACTGTTCCGTTCAACTTCAAGCTTAAGAACTAAGCGTATTTGGATTTGCAATAATACTTGAAAGTATATAATTATTTCACAATAGGAATTTCCCTCATCTTTATGGTGATGGGAATTCTTATTTTATCAGGTGCTTATAATACCGGAGAGCTTTTCAGGAATAACGAATTTTTGCGCTGGATAATGGGCACAATTCTTGTTGTTTACGGTATTTTCAGAGTACATAATGCCATAATGAAGTTAAAGCAGGGACCAAGAAAGCTGCATTATTATGACTCTGAAGAAGAGTAGAACAAATCCCCCGCATCTTGTGTTAAAGTAAATATGAGAAACAGGTTAAGGAAAATATCAATAATCGCACTTGCCGTAACAGCGGTAATTTTTTCTTCGTGCGATTATACGGTAAAAAAGTCCACATCAACAACGGGCGAGCTTTTGGCGGGAGTTGATGAAGGCATATCACCTGTAGTCCAGGAGGAAGCTGCAGAGTTTATGCGGCTTAACAGTGAGGCGAAGGTCAAGCTAAGCATAAAAACATCTAAAGAAGTTATTGCAGATCTTAACAACGGAGTATATAAGACAATTGTTGTGGGCCGCGATCTTACGAAGGAAGAAGCAGATATCTTTGCAGCCAATAAGATAGAAGTAAAGAAGAGTCCTTTTGCACTTGATGGAATCGGAGTAATAGTTAATCCAAAGAACCCCCTTAGAAAGATAAATTACAACGAGCTCAAAAGGGTCTTTACCGGCGTGCAAACCGAATGGAAAGAAATGGACGGTGATAACAAAGATGTATATTCAGGAAAAATAAAAGTTTTTATTGCGAGGAAGAATGCTTCGATCCATGATGTCTTCAGACAAAAAGTGCTCTCAGGTGCGGATTTTGGAAATAACAGCACGATTTGCAGTACATCAACACAAATGATGGCGGAAATCAAGAATAACGAAAATTCAATTGGATTTATATCGATGGTTTGGATTACGGTTTCTAACGATACTCTTGACGAAAGCGTTAAGCCGCTTAAGGTTGCATCTGTTAATGCGCAAACAGGAGCTATTGGTGATTACATAAGCCTTCACCAGGCATATATAGCAAATAAAACATACCCGCTTGTTACAGAAGCGTTTATTATGTCAAGCGATTATTCGATGAATCTCTCGGTCGGGTTTACAAGCTTTATGAGTTCTTATGACGGGCAGAGGATCGTACTCAAATCCGGACTTGTACCGGTTACACAGCCGGTGAAAATCATACAGTTAAATTAAATATCACTGAAATGTTAAATAATTACATGATGAGAATTATTGGCTTCTTACTGGTGTTTGTGTTTGCGTTAAATGTGAACGCACAGGATAATCTGGATAAAGGAATTGATGCCGTTAAAAGAGGCGATTTCCTTAATGCTTTAAATATACTCAAAAGCGTATCAAAAGATTCTTATGACGCAAACCTTTATTACGGAATAGCTTTATTCAACACCGGTTCTGTGAAGGATGCGGAAAAGTTCCTTAAGGATGCAGTCAAAAAAGATGAAGAGCGCCCGGAGGCATACAGCGCTTTAGGTGAAATATATACTTCACAAAAAAATTATGGTGAAGCAGCATCTCAGTTCGAGAAAGCCAAGAAATATCTTCCGCTGAACAAGACAAAAGACGATCTTGATAAGGCTGAAATTGAAACGATCATTAACGTTCTTAGCGCAGAGGCAGAAAATTTCATTGCAGACGGAAAAGTGGATAAGGCTATTGCTTCTCTGACAATGGCAAAAACATATGATGACAAGAATCCTTCTATATATGTTGGGCTTGGCGATGCTTATCTTGCCCGCGGTGCTTTTGACCCGGCAAAAACCAATTATGAGCTTGGCCTGAAATATAAACCGGGTTTTGCACCGGCGCTGTACGGACTTGGCAAAATATCCTTTAAACAAAAAAAATACAGTGCGGCGCTTGAGAATTTCATTAAATCAGCCGAAGCCGATAATAACTTTGCACCTGCATTTTTTGAGAAGGGTTTGATTTTTTACCTGCTTGATAAATTTACTGATGCTATTGAGGCTTTTGAAAGATATGACCAGCTGGTACCGGGCTCTCCAAGAGGGAAAACATATTTTGCCAAATCATACTACGGTAAAGGCGAGTATGACAGGGCTCTTGAAATTCTTGATGAAGTACTTGCTAAAGATCCTGATTACAGCGAGGCAAACAAATATGCTGCATATGTATATATTGAAAAGAAAGAATATACAAAGGCAGAAGATAATTTTAAAAAAGTAAAAACAGAAGACCTCAACTCTGAAGATTATATGAAATGGTCAAAGATCCCTGCCGATAAAGAAGAATACTCTAAGGCTTATGAGCTGCTTGATAAGGCAATTGCTCTGGACGCCGAAGATGAGAATGTGTATTTTGAATACGGCAAGATACTGTTCAAAGAGAAGAAATACGCTGATGCGATATTGAAATTTAACAAGGCAATTGAACTTGGAATCCTTAATGTTGCGGCGTATGTGTATTCGGGCATTTGCTATTTTTATATGAATGAATTTGACAAAGGAATTTCGGTGCTTGATAAGAGTATAGAGCTTAACCCGGGTGTTTCATCTGCTTACCTATGGAGGGCAAATAACTATGCCGGTTTGACAAAGAATGCAGAAGCATGTACAGATTACAAAAAGTACCTGGAGTATGAGCCAACCGATACTTTCGCACAGGAACAGGTTAAGAAATTCTGCGGACAGTAAGGGATATATAAGACAAATGAGTAATCTAACGGAGTTTATTAACAGCAGCAAAGACAGATATGTTACAGAGCTTAAGCATTTTTTAAGTTACCCAAGCATAAGCACAAACCCTGAAAATAAGAAAGACGTTCAGGAGTGTGCTGAATACATAAAGGAACACTTAGAGAAAACCGGATTTGATAACGTAACTATATATCCGACAAAAGGGCATCCGGTAGTTTATGCAGACTGGCTCAAAGCCGGGTCAGATAAACCGACTGTTCTAATATACGGACATTATGATGTACAGCCTGTCGATCCGCTGAATTTATGGACATCACCCCCTTTTGAAGCAGAAATACGCGGAGAGAATATCTATGCGCGTGGTTCAGCTGATGATAAAGGCCAGGTATTTATCCATTTTAAGGCGCTTGAGGCACACTTAAACCAAAACGGATCACTGCCCGTTAATATTAAGCTGATAATTGAAGGTGAAGAAGAGATCGGGAGTATTCATTTAGGTGAGTTTATTTCAGCTCATAAAGATCTGCTCAAATGTGATGTCGTGATAATTTCAGATACCGCTATGTACAGCAAGGATGTTCCTGCCATAGGTTATGCATTAAGAGGATTGTGTTATATGCAGGTAGAAGTTACGGGCCCCAATCGTGATCTTCATTCGGGGCAATACGGGGGAGCAGTTGATAATCCCATTAACGCTCTTGCGCATATGATCACAAAACTAAAAGACGAAAGAGGCAAAATACTAATAGACGGTTTTTATGATGATGTTGTACCGTTAAGCAAAGAAGAGCTCGAAGGATTCAAGAAACTTCCTTTCAGCGATGAAGAATATGCGAAAGGTTTGAATGTTGAAGAGTTATTTGGTGAAGAAGGATATTCCACCCTTGAGAGAACATGGTCGAGGCCGACACTGGATTGCAACGGCATTTGGGGCGGATTTACCGGAGAAGGAGCAAAAACTGTGCTGCCATCAAAAGCATTTGCCAAAATAAGCATGAGGCTGGTTCCTGATCAGGACCCAGATAAGACAGAGAAACTTTTTACAGACTATGTTAAGAAAATAGCTCCCAAAACCGTGAAAGTTGAAGTAAAAGGGCTTCATCACGGGAAGGGCGCTATGACGCCGATAGATACCAAGTGGATGAAGGCAGCATCAAAAGCTATGGCACAGGGATTTGGCAAGGAGCCTGTATTTATACGCGAAGGAGGCTCGATACCGATAGTTGTTACATTTAAAGAAATACTTGGGGCGGATACAGTACTGCTGGGATTCGGCTTGCCTGATGAAAACGCACATTCACCGGATGAACATTTGAACCTGAATAATTTTCAGAACGGAATATTAACATGCGCAGATTTTTACGATGAACTGGCAAAGATCTAATACGGACAGAATAGAAGAAAATCAGAATACAGAATAATTAAAAAAATATATTATGCAGCCAAAATCAAAAGGTAAAAAAATACAATCATCAAAGTTCAGCAAGAAGAAAGAATTTTCATTCCCGCTGGAAAAAGAGAATTTCATGATAATAGGATTTGGTATTTTACTGCTTATCATAGGGTATGTGATGATGGCGCAGAACTCAGTTGACGGTTTTATACCAACAGTTGTTTCACCGATATTTCTTGTTGCGGGCTATTGCGTTGTTATTCCATACGGTATAATGAAGAAGCCAAAGTCACGTTCAGCAGAAGTTAAGGAAGAATCAGTTGAGGCAGAAACAACAAGTTCAAATGTGAAGACAAGCTGATTATTGTGATCTATCAGATGCAAAAGTGTATTGTTCAAAGGACAGAAATTATCTGTCCTTTTTTTATTGCAGGATATTATATTGGGAATAATCAAGTGCCAGAATAAACATATATGAAATAGCAGAAGAGTCATATGATAAAGACTTCAACATTTCAGATACAGATAGTTTGCCCGGGATGTAATAATTATCATGCAGTTAGCGGTATAGTGGATTTAGACACATGCCAGAATTGCGGCAAATCAATAAATGTAAGAAGTATCTTAAACGACAGAATGTTCGGTATGATGGATAAGGTAAAGTATATAAATGGCTACCTTGCCGGAAGCATTGAGCAAATGGGAGGAACAGGCGCGTATAAACTATTGTATACTTCAATGCCGCCTGAATGCGAAGAATGCCAAGCGATGCTGGAAGAATCATTATTGCTTAAGGCAATAGAGGAAAGTAAACCCGTTACGTGCCCGGCATGCAGCCACAAAATGCCAGTGAGGGGAGCAGATGCTGAGATAAAGGAATTTCACCCCAAGGCAATCGGAGTCATCAACGATTCTCACGGCAAGGATGGTAACGAAAAGAATACTGATAAGACTGAAATGTTCGTTTTCAAGTGCATGACCTGCGGCGCGGGGCTTGAGCTAACCGGTGATACTAAGCGAACGATAAAATGCAATTATTGTGATAATGAGAATTATCTGCCTGACTCAATATGGACAAAACTACACCCTAACAAGGAAGTTCAGCCGCTCTACTTGCTGATTGAAATTGATGAAAATGAGATTAAAGAGACTATTGATTATTTCCTTCGCGTTACAGCTATCAGAATATACAGCAAGCATTTTGAAAATTTCATCCGCAGCTATTTTGAGAAACCGTTTGTAAATGGATCATTATTAGTATGGTTAAAGTATTTTCTGAGTGCCAAGAGTGATAAAAGCGGCTTTAACATGAATATTGAAGATCTTCATAAGTATTTCTATGATAGCATGATACTTGGTTTAGAGAATCACCCCGCAGAACTTAAGATGGCAGCCGCTGAGTATGGTACCAATATGCCGGTCTCGCTTCAGGAAAAGCTTTCCGGCGACAAAGATGATAAAGTAAGACTGGCACTTGCAAAAAACGAAAATCTTGAGAAGGAAACATATAAGAAGCTGCAGAAAGATAAAAACAGTAATGTTTCTGCAGAAGCAGGAAAACATAAAAAGGGTTTCTTAAAAGGATTATTCGGATGAGGAAGAAATTCCTGATATTATCTTTAATGTTCGGATTGATCATTCTTATCTCATGTGAAAGACCGCACTCAAAAACAAACTATATGCCTCTTATAGAAGAACTTCACAAAATTGAATGTGATCAGATAAGAAGAGCAGGTATAGAGTTTATTGTAAACGATACTAATATTTATACATTCAGAGGTGTTGCATTTGACAGGATAATGACAAAGGACCCGAATGCAGTATTGATTGCGCGTTATGAAGAACTGTATCAAAAACTTGCAGCAATGGAATTTGAGATGGACAGGAAAGAAAAAACAGTTTACCATGAAGATTTGAAAAATGAATATCTCAAGCAGTGCAAATAGTGATGCAGGCAGCAATGAAGTATTTTGACTACGGGTTTTTATATATTATTTATCCCTAATAAATGATATTTTTGTAATTAACCGCAAAAATGACACTAAATTCAGCATCAAAATCCAATAAGTTAGCTTTGACATTGCTTGTTATTTCGGCAATTTTCTGGCTTGGTTCAATAAATGTCCGGACGCTCATTGGCAATGAGCTTCTGGATTATGACCAGTTCGATTTCAGGACTTCAATTCCCCCTGACCGGGAAAATACAATATTTCAAATGATAACCAATGCTTCCCTTGTAGTGGTAATAAGTTATGTACTGGTTTTAGTATCTGCAATATGGTTCATAGTAACAACTGAGCTGAAGATGAAGAATAATGGCTGGCTGTTAATGAGCGCTATTTTATTTTTTATGTTTGTACCCGTAGAGATATATACCAACTATCTTGATGTTCGCTTTATGCTTTTGTTTCAATCGGCTCCTGTTAATCATGACGGGCTTTTGAAGCTGTTTGGTGAAAGGATCGGCGCATTCCGCGGAGTGCCGGTAATTGCTGTGCTTTGCTACTATACAATTATCCCTATAGTAATATTTAAACCGCTCAGGAAGGCAGTTGATGAAGAAAAAAAAACAGGTTGATCCTGAGCTGAAACAGATGCTTGCCGAGCTTGAAGATGTTGCTGACCGGCTTGGCTATAAAGTTAGGTATGAAAAAGGAAACTTTAAAGGCGGTTATTGCCTGTTAAGGGAATCAAGACTGCTGGTTGTGAACTCGCGGAATGAAGTCGAAAGAAGAATAATCATAGTTGCCAAAAGTCTGAAAGAAATAGGAATTGACGGAATTTTTGTCAAACCGGGAGTCAGAGAAATAATTGAAAAAGAAAGCTCCAGGAAACTTACAGGCGATGAAGCTGCAGAAGAAACAGAAGCTGAATGAAAGTAACAATTCTAGGAAGCGGCACATCTAAAGGAATTCCATTAATTGGCTGCTCATGCCCTGCCTGTACTTCAACAAATTCAAAAGATAAGCGTTTAAGGGTATCTGTGTTTATAGAAGCTGATACTCTGATCAATAACCGTACTTTAAAAATCCTCATAGATACTTCACCTGATTTTCGTCAACAGATGCTGATGAACGGATTTACCAATGTTGACGCAGTGTTGTTTACTCACTACCATGCAGATCACTTAATGGGCCTTGATGATATCAGCCAGATAAATTATGCACAGAAAAAACGGGTGCCGCTTTATGCAAACCATGAAACTGCCGGGAAAATAAGACAGACATTCAATTATATTTTTGATCTAAATACATTTAAGGGCGGAGGATTGCCGCAGGTAAGCCTTAATGTAATTGATATTAATCCGTTTGACATTATGGGTGAGAAAATTATCCCTCTTGAATATATGCACGGCCCGACAAAGGTCTTTGGATACAGGATAGGAAATTTCGCTTACATGACAGACTGCAGTTTTATTCCGGAAAGTGAATTCAGCAAACTTATAGGTCTAAAGGTACTTGTGTTAGATGCACTCAGATACAAACCACACGAAACGCATTTCTCTTTTGATGAAGCAATTGAAGCATCTAAACGTATAGGAGCGGAAAGAACTTATTTTACACATATGACACATGATATTGTACATGACGAGGCCAGCACAAAATTGCCCGAAGGAATTGAGCTGGCGTATGATCAACTATCTTTTAAAGTTTAAAGAGCCGGATTAATGAAGAGTAACGAAGATCAAAAAAATAGCTAAGTGTCTTTAGTGCCTTAGTGGTTATAGTTTTTTATTTGTTAATAGATTAAGTACAATAATATGAATACAGAAGATTTACTTGAGATTTGGGAACAGATCAGGCTTTTGCTTAAATCACATCCGTGGCATGGGGTGATAATAGGCGATAATATGCCTGTGGTTGTGAATACTTATATCGAGATCGTTCCGACCGATACAGTTAAATACGAAATTGAAAAGAACAGCGGCTATTTGAAAGTTGACAGGCCGCAAAAGTATTCGAATATTTGCCCCACGCCCTACGGTTTTATTCCGCAGACTTTTTGCGGAGAAAAAGTTGCCGCATACTGCATGGAAAAAACCGGCAGGAGCGGGATAAAAGGCGACGGCGACCCGCTGGATATTTGCGTACTGACAGAAAAAGAAATCACGCATAGCGATATATTGCTTAAAGCTGTGCCTATTGGGGGACTCAGAATGATAGATGGCAATGAAGCTGACGATAAGATAGTTGCAGTTATGCAGGGTGACGGAATTTTCGGGCATTGGAACGATATTGCTGACTGTCCCCCAACACTAAAGGACAGATTAAAACATTATTTCCTGACTTATAAAGACGCTCCCGGAGCAGAACAGCGCAATTGCGAGATAACACACGTATATGGTAAAGAAGAAGCGCACGAGATCATACGG
>JAUQWT010000061.1 GCA_030835005.1 Ignavibacteria bacterium
CCCGACCCCGAGAACGGCGCAATAGGATTTGACGATAAGAATAACCCGACGGGTTTGTTCTATGAATCAGCGCAGGCGCTTGTAATAAGCGTGCTGCCCCAGCCTTCGGAAAAGGAAGTGATGCAGAATATAGAGCGCGGAATAAATGAGCTGTTCAAATACGGCATCACCGAAATTAATGACGCAAATATAACAGAGCAGGGTTTGAATGTTTACAAAAAGATGGTTGATGATAATAAGTTCCCCATAAGATTATATGCAATGATACCGGGCAAAGGTCCCTTGTTTGAAAAATACATTTCAAGCGGACCCGAAAATTACAAAGACAGGATAGATGTTAAATGCGTAAGCCTTGAGTATGACGGCTATTTTGAAACGCAGGATGCGGCAATGGAAAATGATTATAACTCCGACCCGAAACGCATGACACCCTTTAATGATGAGTTCGATATCAAGGAAATGACGAAGAAAGCATTTGAGAAGGATTTCCAGGTATCGGTAAAGACTGTTGGCGATAGGGCGCTTGCTCAGACGCTTAATGCAATAGAATCAGTAAGCAAAGAAGTTAAGCCCAAAGCCGGAAGGACGCGCCTTGAGTACCTTGAATTCGTTCCGCCTGCAGAACTTCAGCGCATAAAGCAGATGGAGATAATCCCAACAATAAGGCCGGAAGTAACGCTTGCAGATAAGCTTGCGCTCCCAGAGCTTATAAAACCCGAAAACGGGGTAAATCTTGGCTTGTGGAATACGCTTTATAAGCAAAACAATATTATAGTTTCAGGAACGGATTTCCCCTATCATACAATTAACCCGCTTATTTTGATGTATTACCTTTCCACGGGACTTTCTCTTGATACTGCAGCAAACAGGCTGGCAAATAATTCTGCCCAGAAACTGAGCGTGCTTGATGCATTAAGATCTTTCACCGTGTACGCAGCTTACGCTAGCTTTGCAGAAGAAGTAAAGGGCACGCTTGAAAAAGACAAGCTTGCAGATATGGTAGTGCTTTCAGAGGATATTATTGCTTCTGACCCCGCAGTGCTGCTGAAAACGAAGATACTTATGACAATTATCCGCGGAGAGGTATTGTACGAGAACAAAGCTCCCGGGGCATTTTTATACTGACCATACCGGATGCCTGAGGCTGTTAAGACATGGCAAGTACTTGAGCTCATAAACGTTACGGAAGCTCTTTTTGCGGATAATGAGATCGAGAATCCACGGCTGAATGCCGAGCTTCTTCTTGCCGATACACTTGATATCCGCAGGTTCGACCTTTACTTAAGCTTCGACAGACCTGTTGGTGAAAATGAACTATCCGCATACAGGAACCGCGTAAAACGCCGCCTTGCCAGAGAGCCGCTTCAATACATAACAGGCAAAACTGAGTTCTTCGGACTGCCTATTGAGGTAAATCCGGCGGTGCTTATACCCAGACCCGAAACCGAGCTTCTAGCTGAAAAGACCCTTGCAATTGCACAAGGACTGAAATTTTCAAGTCCCCGAATTCTTGAGATCGGCACAGGTTCGGGGTGTATATCAATTGCTATTGCACATAGTATTGAGTGTCAAATAGATGCATCTGATATAAGCAAAGATGCTCTTGAAACAGCCAAGAAGAATTCTGCAGCCAACAGTACTTCAGAAAAGATCAATTTCATACTTAAAGATATTTTGAGCGAACCCGCGAATTTTGATGATTATGATATCGTCGTAAGCAATCCACCTTATATACCGATTGATGAATACAACTTGCTGGAAGCAGAGCTTAAGAATTATGAACCAAGATCCGCATTGACAGATGAAAGTGACGGGCTTACTTTTTACAGAAAAATACTCGATATTTGGAGCCTCTCAACTAGCTGCAGTGCATTGTTACTGGAAATTGGCGATAACAAAAGTAAATCTGTTGAGACTTTGCTTAAAGAAAGAAAAATCGGGAATTATGCATTTCATAACGACCTGCTGAGGATACCGCGAGTGCTGATTTTGGAAAGAAAAAGATGACGGCATGATAGCGCTGATACAAAGGGTGATACAATCAAGCGTAACGGTTAAAGCTGAACTTATCGATAAGATAGATGGAGGGCTGCTTGTACTGCTTGGAGTAAGGCAGGATGATAACGAGAATGAAGCAAAGTACCTTGCTGCAAAGACTGCTAATCTGAGGATATTTCAGGATGAGAATGAAAAGATGAATCTTTCGCTGCTTGATAACGGGCTTGAAGCTCTGGTTATTTCGCAGTTCACACTTCATGCTGATACAAGATACGGGAACAGGCCAAGCTTTACCGACGCGGCAGAACCTGTAAAAGCAAATGAACTGTATGAGCTGTACATCGAAGAACTGAAGAATTTGATAGGTCACGATAAAGTGCGAAAAGGAATTTTCGGGGCAATGATGAAAATTAATCTTGTGAATGACGGGCCGGTCACAATAATTCTGAAAAGTAAAAACGAAATATAGGGTTTGGATAAGATAACGATAATCGGTTTCGGGAAGCTGGGCTCACACTTATATTATGCCTTAAAGAAGAGCCGTAAGAACATAAGTATTGTAAGAAACTCACGCTCCCGTTATGAAGCAAAAGCAATAAAAAGCTCTGATATCATATTTATCTGTACACAGGATTCAAAAATTTCATCAGCGGTTAAGAAATTATCTGCAGCTTCGGCAGATCTTAAGGGAAAATTCATTTTTCACACTTCAGGTTCAATGGATTCCGGCGAGCTGGATCCGCTAAAAACGCTCGGCGCCGAAACTGCTTCGTTTCACCCGGTTCAGACATTTGAGCAAAAGGCATCAAAGGATGAAGGACGCTTAAGGAATATTTATATTGCAGCAGAAGGTACAAAGAAGGCAGAGCAAAAAGCAAAGCTTACTGCTAAAAAACTTGGTGCAAAGCCTCTGGTTGTTTCAAAAAAGAATAAAGTCTATCATCACCTTTGCTGTGTTATGGCATCCAATTTCCTTAGTACCCTTATAAGGCAGATAGAAAAAACGGGAAGCGGCAAGATACGAATTAATGGGTTTAAAAATCCTAATTTTTTCAACATATATATGCCGCTGGCTTTACAAAGCCTGAAGAATGCTTCAATAAAGGGCGCGGCAAGATCACTTAGCGGACCGATCGAGAGAAATGATATAAATACGGTAAGCAGGCACCTTGAAGCTTTAAAAAAGGGGCCGGAGGACGTATATTCCTTCTATTTGCTTATGGGAATTGAAACTGTTAAACTGGCGTTAGAGAAGAAAAGCATTAGTGCAAAAGACGCAAAGATCTTTCTCAATCTCTTTAGTAAACATATAAATAAACAATAATTTAAATTGAAAAAACCTCATCTTATTGCCTTAACTCTTCTGATGTTGTTTATTTCAGCTTCAGCATTTTCACAGCTCGGGCTGCAGGATCATTCAAAACCCCCGCTGTTTGAATCCGGTAAAAGACAAAATGCCGTCTTTGCAGATTCTGTTAGAGGAAAGTTCATAACGAAAAGATCCATCAGCGCACTTTTTTTGAGTGTTGGCGGCGGGATTGCAGTTCCGCTTGATACTTTTAAGACCTCATCAAATGTCACATTCGGGATCCTTGGAAGGCTTGAATTTGCTTCAACTTCAATTTTCCCGTTTGTTATCGGTGCCCAGGTAGATTACTTTTCATATCCCGGGCAGGACGAATACAAAACTATCAACCTGCTTGCGAACCTGAGGACAAAAATACTTGCAGTCGGGCTGAACATAGAATATTCACTGGCAAAGCTTGTCAAATCATCTTTTACAATGCCGTTTCTTTCTGTGGATGTGAAAAGCAATATGATAAAGCGTGAGTATGACGATAACAGAACAATTGATAACCTTCCAAGGGAAGAATCAAAAATAAGTGTTGGTGCAGGGATAGGAATGACAATATTCATTTTTGATTTTGTGGCAAAATATAATTACATG
>JAUQWT010000414.1 GCA_030835005.1 Ignavibacteria bacterium
TCAGCCAAGTAATACTAAAAGGAAAAATAAGCACGGTTTCAGGGAAAGAATGGCTACAAAGAACGGCCGCGCAGTTCTTGCCAGCCGTAGAGCCAAAGGAAGAAAGAAACTAACAGTTAGCGACGAAAAGAAATTCACAAGATAAATTCTGTTTTGAATAAGATATATACATTAGGGCGCGATGAAATCATAAGAGGATATTCCCTGTTTGAACAGATACTATCATCTTCTTCCAGAAAACAGGAAGATTGCCTGTCAGCATATTTTGATAAAGACGGACTGCAAACCGACTTTCCGGTAAAGGTCGGTTTTTTAATTTCAAAAAAAAAATTAAAAAAGCTCATGAGCGCAATCGTATAAAGCGCTTAATGCGTGAAGCTTACAGGCTGAATAAATATAACCTTCTGGAGCCTGTTTCAAAAACTGATATTAAAATACGTTTGTTACTATCCCTCTCTAATTCTGCTTACAGTAATCACAAAACCATCACTTTCAAACAATTATCGGACTCTATGTCCGTTTTATTAAACAAGATTAGCACCAGCATAAGTAATGAAATATCTGAATCCGAAATACATCCTGATAATTCTGATCAGATTATATAAATTGTTTATCTCTCCATTGTTCCCGCCTGCATGCAGACACTACCCAACCTGTTCCGAATACGCTGTTGGAGCGCTGGAGAAACACGGATTCTTCAAAGGAACTTTCCTTGCATCTGTTAGAATACTCAAATGTAATCCTTTTTTCAAAGGCGGCTATGATCCCGTACCGGACATCAAACTAAAAGACAAATAATTTCAGAAAATGGATAGAAATTCAATTATAGGTTTTGTTTTAATAGGCGTAATTCTCATCGGCTGGCTTTATTTCCAGAATAAGAACGCCCCACCGCCAAAACCGGAAGATAAGAAACAGACCGAGGAACAGGTCAAGAAAGATTCTGTAAAGACTACTGCTGTTGATACAGTTAAGAAGACTACTACAACAGATACTTCAAAGGTCAACCAGCCGGTATCTGAAAAATACGGCATGTTGTTCGGTAAGTTTGAAAAAGGTGAAGATAAGATAATTATCGTTGAAACTGATAAATTTTACGCGGAATTTTCTACCAAAGGCGGAGCGCTTATTAAGTACGAAGTCAAAGGATTTAAGACATGGGATGGTTACCCTGTACAATTACTTCAACTTGAAAAAGGAGGACAGCTTAACCTGTTATTCAATTCTACTGAAGGGAAGTTAATAGACACTAGAGATCTCTATTTCAATTCTGATTATAAACCATGGGAAAGAGTTGATGTAAAAGGAAATTCTGATTACAAATTAAAATTTGAAATGCCTATTGATTCAAATGGCGCGAAGATAACCAAGATCTTTACCATCAGAAATGACTCGTACATGTTTGGTGTTGAGATCAATCTTGACAATTCTTCGAAATTCATTTCGAATTTTGAGTATCAGCTTGTTTGGGAAAATTCTCTGAAGCTAACTGAGTACAGAAGTGACAGCGAAGGCAGCCATGCGAACGCATTTGCCGAATCAGGTGGTGAACTTGAAGTACTTGATGTAACCAGCAAGGATGAACCGCTCAAATCAGATTTGAACGGGCAGACCAGCTGGGTGAGCTCAAGGACAATGTATTTTACAGTATTCCTTATCTCCGAAGGCAGGAAAGCAGATGGTTCTTATTTAACCGGCACGTACTCAGATCTTCCTAATAATGGTTTTGTGAAAGATTACTCGATTGCCCTTAAAATGGCAATAAAAAACGACAAGTCTGAGAAAAACAAATTCAACATTTATCTTGGTCCGGTTGATTACGAGATATTGAAGAGTTACAATATGGATCTTCAGTCAACAATGAGGTTCTCGCTTGATTTCCTTGTCAGGCCTATTGCACAATACGCTATACTGCCGTTTTTCTTATTCCTTCATAGTTTTATTTCTAATTGGGGAATAGTCATAATTATCTTCTCGATAGTCATGAAGATTGTACTAACTCCATTCACCCGTTACCAGATGAAGTCAATGAAAAAGATGGGTGAGCTTCAGCCTAAGATGACTGCAATGCGCGAGAAATATAAAGATGATCCGCAGAAACAGCAGCAGATGCTGATGAAGCTTTATAAGGAAGAGAAGATAAATCCGGCGGGAGGTTGCCTGCCCATGCTGCTTCAGCTGCCGATCTTATATGCCCTCTTCGGTGTTTTCAGTTCAACAATTGAGCTTAGACAGGCGTATTTCGGTTTGTGGATACATGACCTTGCAGTACCTGATGTGATTTTACAGCTGCCGTTTAAAATCCCGCTTTTCGGAGTAGATTATTTGTCAGGACTTGCATTGTTAATGGGTATTACAATGTTCATTCAGCAAAAAATGACCGTTAAGGACCCAAAACAAATGGCAATGGTTTACATTATGCCGATCATGCTTACGTTCTTATTCACTACATTGCCGGCGGGACTGAACCTGTACTACTTTATGTTCAACCTGTTATCAATAATTGAGCAGTATTTCGTTCAGAAAAAAGGAAAGAAAGAAGCAGAGGATAAGGTTGAAGTTGTAACTCAGCCGAAACCTAATTTTAAGTATAAGGGTAAGAAATAGAAAGCGTTTTTGAAAATTCAAAAAGGTGAGTCATTTAGGCTCACCTTTTTTTGTGGAGATGCCGGGAGTCGAACCCGGGTCCGAAAACAAGACCATTAAAACGTCTACATTCATAGTTCGCGTTTAGGATTCACATTTAAACCGCACCGCAAACTTAGCAGTCTAAATGTTACACCTGATGTTTTCTCACCGCTTGGCTCAGGTAAACCTTACGGCCAGCTTGTCATTTTGGCGTCTTTTTGCCTTCCGGACAAGCGGCGAAGTGGCAAAAGACGAGCGGCTTATTTATTAAGCAGCTAAAGCGTAGTTATTGTTGTCGTTTATTTTGACTTTCCAGCCTTTTTAACGTGCTTGCTGAGAACACGGAATGCTGTCTTAAACATCTATATTCCCGTCGAAACCAAATTCATCCCCATAATATCATTTTCAAATACTAAAAGAACAATTAAACTCTTACAAACATATAACATTACAGACTGGTAAACAATTCCATTAGGTTAGCTTAAGCTCCATATACAAAGTGTGTGGATTGGGATTATCATAATAAGCTTCAATTTCAATGAATCCGTGCTTTTCATATAATGAAACAGCTTTTTGCATTCTTTCTTTGATAGTGTCAAGCCGCATTGTTACATAGCCAATCTCTTTCGCTTCAAGGATCACTTTTTGGATCAGTGCATCACCGATTCCTGTTCCGCGGAATTCAGGCCTTACATAAAGCCGTTTCATCTCACAGATACCCTCTTCAAATTTGCGGAGTCCAATACAACCTGCATAATTACCATCATCCAATACCAGATATAATCTGCCCTCAGGAGGGGTGTATTTTCCGGGGAGTCCGGCCAGCTCTTCATCAAATCCCTGGAAGCATAAGGGGAAATCAAGCCATTTGGCATACTCAAGAAATAGTTCTTTAACTGCCTTAATATGTTCCTCCGAAGTTACATCTATGATCTCGTACAATTTCCAGTCCTTTAATTTACATGCAAATTTAGTTAACTTTGTTGAATTATGAAAATATCTAAAGAATACCGCTGGGAAATGGGCCACCGTTTGCCCTTTCACAAAGGTCTGTGCAGGAACATTCACGGTCATTCATACAAAATGTCCGTTGAAATAACCGGTGAGCTTGATAAGAACGGAATGATAATAGATTTTTTTGACCTGAATAAAATCGTCAAACCGATCGTTGAAAAATATGATCATGCCTTCCTTTGCTGGGAAGGTGATAAGAAAGTGAAAGATTTCCTGGTTAAGAGTAAAATGAAACTGGTATTGGCTGATTATCATTCAACCGTTGAAAACATATGCTCGGATTTTCTTGATAAGATAACTGTTAAGCTCCTTGATATAAAGAAACATAATTTCGAAGAGCTGACAGTTAAGATATATGAGAGTCCGAATTCTTATGCGGAGAAATCCAGAATGCTGAATAAGGGACTTAGTCTTTAATCCCCGCAAAAGCGGGGAAGTTTTAGGAATATCACATCCAGTCAAACGCGTGCGTTTGACCTACTTTTTAATAAGAACGATTCAAAATAATGGATAGCGAAACAAGAATGGATCGCCGCTTTCGCGGGGATTCCCTAAAGGTTAACGAAATATTTTATTCAATTCAGGGTGAATCAACCCGTGCCGGATTGCCATGTGTATTTGTAAGACTCACATATTGCAATATACGCTGTGTTTATTGTGATACTGAATATGCCTTTTATGAAGGAAAAGATATGTCGTTGACCGATATCATCGATGAAATTGTCAAATATGACTGCAATCTGGTGGAAATAACAGGCGGTGAGCCGCTTGTTCAGGAAAATGTACATATCCTGATGAAAGAGCTTTGTGATAAAGATTATGAAGTCCTTATTGAAACAGGAGGCACTTTGCCAATTGAAGTTATTGATAAACGTGTTAAAGTTATTATGGATATCAAGACCCCTTATAGCAAGATGGAAAAGAAAAACCGTTACGAAAATATTCAATTCTTAAAACCGGTTGATGAGATCAAGTTTGTTATCGGAAGCAGGGAAGATTATGACTGGGCGAAGGAATTGATCAGCAAATATGATCTAACCAAAAAAACCGCACAGGTATTAATGTCACCGGTGTTTGATAAAGTTGAAAATATCGAGCTAGCTGAATGGATACTCCATGACAGGCTGAATGTTCGGTTTCAGCTGCAGATGCATAAATATATTTGGCATCCTGAAACAAGAAGAGTGTAAGTGATTTGGGATTGCGGATTTGTGATTTCAGGATTTAGAAGAAAATATAAATTAAGTTTGATTTGAGTAATAGAGATAAAGCTATAGTTTTGGTTAGCGGTGGAATGGACTCTTTGGTTACGGCTGCTATTGCCAATGAAAAGTATGAGCTTTCATTGCTGCACATCAATTACGGGCAGAGGACTCAAAACCGTGAACTAAAAGCATTTAACGGTATCGCCGATCATTATAATGCAGATAATAGGCTTGTAGTAAGCATTGAGTATCTTGCTCAAATTGGCGGATCATCATTAACAGACAGGTCAATTGAAGTTTCTGCGGCTGATATTAACAGTAAAGAAATTCCGACATCCTATGTTCCTTTTAGAAATGCCAATATGCTTTCTATTGCTGTTAGCTGGGCAGAAGTTATTGGTGCTTCGAGGATATTTATAGGTGCAGTTGAAGAGGATTCAAGCGGGTATCCTGATTGCAGGCAGATATTCTATGATGCATTTAATAATGTCATTGAAGCCGGCACTAAGCCCATGACAAGTATCATAATTGAAACTCCGATTATCTCTTTGAAAAAGTATGAGATCGTTAAGAGAGGAATAGAGCTAAAAGCTCCGTTAGAACTCTCTTGGTCATGCTACAAGAATGAAGATATCGCATGCGGAGTGTGTGATTCATGTGCTCTCAGGTTAAAAGGATTTCAGCTTGCAGGAATTGAAGACCCGATCGGATATGCAGTGATTCGCGATTACAGAAATTGTTAATATATATTTTATAAACTAATCTCAATTAAAAATGAAAAAGTTAAAATTGTTTTTTGTGTCGGGTTTCATTCTGACTTTAATTATGGCATCTTTTTTTTCTTTTGGCGGATGCGGTAAAAAAGACGGGACTACAACAGGCGATAAAGATAAAACAGAGGATAAAAAATCTGATGTAAGCGATAAAGTTTCCTCGGACTCTCCAATTCATGTTAAGTTTGATATCAGCGGTACAATGAGCGGAACAGTAGATGCATACTACCATAAGACAAAATCCAAATCATCCAGTAATATGAGCATTGCCGGACAGAAAATGAGCGCAACAGCATATTTTGACGGTGGTGATTATGTTTACATCATCAGCGAAGGTGCAGGGATAAAGACGGGTTTAAAATACAAAAAAGATGAATATGACAAGCAGAAAAAAGAAGGTGAGTTTGATGCTGTTACCTTTAAAGATCAATTGAAAAATATGGATAAAATAGGGACTGAGGTAATACTCGGTAAAGAATGCGATATATATAAGTCTAAAGACGGGAAGTACCAGATGAGCATTTATAAAGAAATGGTACCGCTCAAATTCAGCTCAGGAGAGGGCAAAATGGTAATGGTGGCAAAAGAATTTGAAACAGACGCCAAATTTTCTGACGACATATTTACTCCTCCTGCTGATGTGAAGTACATGGATGCAACTGAAATGTTTGACGGAATGAAGGATATGAAGAA
>JAUQWT010000062.1 GCA_030835005.1 Ignavibacteria bacterium
CGCGGCGCTTCTCTCAATCTAATTCCCAATCTTCTTGCTTTATGAAAAACTGATATAGTGCTCATTCCAAGATGTTCAGCTATTTCACGATACGGTTTCTTGTTTGAGTATTTGCGAAGATACTGAGTTTCTTCTTTTGTCCAGAAACGCCAGACTTGGGGCCTCTTGAGGCCCATTTTCCAGGCACGAAAATGAGTAGCTGCCCGGGTCTTGTTCAGCTTCGCTGCTACTTCATCAATGGAATATTTTTTATCAGTCCACAATTTTTGCAGCATTTCTGTTTCTTCTTCTGACCATTTTGGAGGTTTAGGTATCAGCAGGTTTAACTGACGTGCTTTATTCGAAACAGACGATAGATTGCGTTTAAGTGACCGGGCAATGGAATCCAATGGTTTGTTGTTGAAATTCTTAAGCAGATAGTTGACCTCAAATTGATTCCATCGCTTAAGTGTCCCCGAATGAATTCCAAGAGCGTTAGCCTTTGCTACTACAGAGGGAACAGGGTGACCGGTTCGTTTTGAAACATATTTTGCTCCTTTTGCAGAATACCGATTCTTAAGTATTCTTAATTCACTGGTTGTCCATCGGTTTCCCATTAGCCGCCTTTTTGCTACAAAATTAGTAACTGAGAGATTCAAATAAAATTCACAAAATGGCGTTTTCATGATATAACTACCCTTGCCCTGATTAATGAATCAAGGGATTGACCGCTCTGCAAATAGATAATTACAAACTGAATAATTACATTTCTTAGCAGGGAGAATGCTGTTTAGTTTGATAAACAACAAAAGGGAGAAGTACTCTCCCTTTTGCTGTTTCAAAGCCCATGTGGATTGGTTCTTATTTGACCAGTATCATCTTTTTGGTATCGGTAAAGTTATCAGTGATCAGCTTGTAGAAGTAAACACCGCTTGAAAGTTTGGAAGCGTTGAACTGGTATTCATAAGTTCCGCCATTCAACTCCTCGTTAACAAGCTCTGTTACTACCTGGCCTATTGAATTAAATACAGAAAGCTTAGCGTTTGATTTTACAGGAATGCTGAAAGTGATAGTGGTTGAAGGATTAAATGGATTCGGATAATTCTGATCAAGCGAAAATCCGGCTGGTACAATATTTGATACAGGTTCTGAAGCAGTAATTACTCCGCCATAATTCGCTATGTAACCTATCGGACCGCATACGTATGCATTTACAGATGTTGGCATGAAACAATCTCCAAGTTCCATATCAGAAAGCTCGGGCTGGTTTATCCATGATATCCCCCCGTTTACAGTCCTAAGCCTTGTTCCATGTTCGCCTATGCAAATTCCGTTTGCCGAAGACCCGAAATGAATTGAGTAAAGATAGTTTGTTGTGCCTGTTACCATTTGAGTCCAGCTGCTTCCTCCGTTAGTAGAGGCAAGTATTGTCCCGTTTCCGCCGCATGCATAACCCTGGCTGCCGTTCAAAAAGTAAACTGAATACAATACAGTAGTTACATTTGTTGTCTGTGGAGACCAGTTTAATCCTCCGTTAGTTGTCTTTTGCATAAAGCCGTTAAATCCGCAGGCCCATCCTGTTTGCGCAGAAATGAAACATACTTCTCTTACATCTTCTGTAAAAATGTGCGCAGGCAGCCAATTACTTCCGGCATTTGTAGTTTTAAGAAGAATTGTATTGCCTCCGCTTTCTCTTACCGCGCCCGTACCAAGAACCCAGCCTGTTAAGGCATCAGAAAAGCAAATTGATGAAAGTGAGGTTATGTTGTTAAAAGTATTCTCGTTCCAGTTGTTTCCGCCATTTGTAGTTTTGAGTATGCTCGAGGAACTGCCTCTGGAACTTAGGCTAAAGCTTCTTGAACAAACATAACCTGTTGAAGTATTTATGAACCAAACGCCGGTAAGATTATGGCTGCCAATATACATTTCGCTCCAAATAGTGCCCCCGTTGGTCGTTTTGTAAATGTCTCCATCGCTATTTACAGCATATCCTGTTAACGGTGCAGGGAAATAAATTGACTGGATGTTATCCGGCTCTCCGCCTGAAGTAACGGTCCAGTTAACTCCATCATTTGAAGAATGCATGATATCTCCTCGGTCACCGCAGGCAATTACATGCAAACTGTCACTCACTATAATTTCATTAAGATCAAAACCGCTAATCGGGCCGGATGCCTGGTAAAAGCTTGCACCCGAATTTGTTGAACGAAGTATAGCACCGTCATCCACTGCGACCAGAAAAACTGAAGGAGATGTGTAAGTTACAGAAAAAAGCTGAATGTTTGTGCCGCTTGGTACGGTTGTCCAGTTTATGCCGGCATTAGTGCTTCTGATAATTACACCCATATGGCCGCATGCAACCACATTAGGCCCCACTCTTGTTATTGAAAAAAGTGATGAAGGAGCCGTGGTTCGGTACACCCAAGTTAATCCTGCATTGCTGGTTGTATAAACATCTCCATATCCGTCGCAAATGTAACCATCAGATGGATTATAGAAAAAGACCGAATATGTACTTGACGTTCCGCTTCCCACTACCTGGCTTTGCCAGTTGGTGCCGCCATTAGTTGTTCTGAAAACCTTGTTGTATATGCCGACTGCAATAACCGTATCACCCTGGGCAACTGCAACATCCCATAAAATATCGGTTGTGCCGGCAGATTGCACCACCCAGTTAAGTCCACCATTGGTGGTTCTTAAAACAGTACCACCCCAGCCCACAGCCCAGCCTTTATTTGCATTGGCAAATGAAATGGAAGTAATATCCTGCGTAGTTCCGGTATATTGACTTACCCATGAGTGTCCGTTATCTGTAGATTTCTGTATTATTCCATCGCTACCGGCCATGAATCCGACGGGTGTTCCGTTGAAATACACACAGTTGTAATCCGGATGAAATTGCTGAATCACCCATTGCGATTCTGACTGCACAGCAAGTATCATCAAAAGTAAAGTTATTGTAGTTATTCTCATGTTAATTTCTCCTTTATTTTATTAATTGATTTCATTTCATTTAAAAATTTTCTGCATGCTATACTAATAGCAAAATCTGTATCTCCCCTTACTGCCTTTTTGAGCTCATTTATTATTTCATGAGTTTCTGGCTTAAGGCGATAACCTTTGGCAATCTTTTTATTTTCTGCTTTCATTTGTTTTCATAACTTGTCACAAACATACTTTTGCAGAGGTGCACTAACAAAGAGATTTTTTTAAGAAAGTTTTCTGATTTTTGGCCAAATTTTCAGAATTAGCTCATTTTATGCTTGTTCTAAGGCTTTTTTGTGTTATATTGGTTTTCAATTTTTGAAAGGAAATTCATGATCAAAAGCACTGCCGTTGATTTAATCAAAACACTTTCCGGAAGAGAACTAAAGGAGTTATCCAGTTTTGTTAAATCGCCTTTTCATAATACTAACCAGAGTGTTGTGAGACTTTTTTTAAATCTGAGGAAATATCATCCCTCTTTCGATCATAAGGATCTAACCAAAGAGAAACTCTATGAATTGGTTTATCCCGGAAAGAGATACAATGAACAGACAATGAAATCCGTATTATTCAATTTAGCCGGATGTATTTCGGAATACCTGGTGCTGAGGCGTATTGGCAAAGATCCCGTTAAAAAAAATCTGCTGCTGGCCGATGAACTGCTGGAAAGAGAAAATCTGAAGCTCCTTGGAAAAGTAACAGGTATTGCAGCCGGTACAGAAACATCAAACGGCATTAAAAGGGAAAGCTTTTACAACCTGCATTATATAGATTACCTGAGATGGCAGGCAGCATCTTTTACATATGACTATGCCGGCCTTATTGAGAATTTTGTGAAAAAAAGCGATCACTTTTTGCTATATATGATAATGGAACTTATGTATGATGTTAACTCTATTGATACATTCAGGTTTAATCACAATACTGATTTCAGTAATCTGCCAATAAGCAAGTTCCTCAATAATTTTAATATTCAATCATTTTTGGATGATCTAAAAAAGACCAGTTATGAGAATTCATTTATATTTGAATTGTGTCTCACAATAATCATGTTCTTAGCGGGTGATTATGATAAGAAACTATATGAAAGAGCGAGCAGGATTTTCAAAAAGAAAGTTCATGTGTTTGAGCAGAGCGAAATTTACGGTATCTCAACCATGCTGATAAATATGTGCCGGAAATTTGAAAAAACTGACGAAGAAAAATACACACGTGAGAAGTTCGAGATATATAAGCTGCAGCTGAATAAGAACGCATATAGCTCGTATCCAAATGCGCCGCTTACTGTTGATAAGTTCAGGAACATTGTTAATGCCTCGCTTTTCCTTAGAGAGCTTAAATGGACTGAAGGTTTTATTGCAGAATATAAAAATTTGCTGCCTGAAAATATGAGAGACGATATTACTGCCTTTGCATTGGCATACCTGCACGCTGAAAAAGGAGATTTTGAAACGGCTCTGGGAATTACCGCTAAAGTGAAGGTTGAGTATTTTGCATATAAACCGGACCTTAAGATCCTGCAGTTAAGGTGTTTTTATGAGCTGGGTTACACTGAAGAAGCGTTTTCTTCGGCTGATGCATTGAGGCATTTTATGAAAAACCAATCGCTGACATCTTTGAAGCAGGAAACCATTCATACATTCCTCAGTTACTATTTGAGGCTGCTAAAGCTAAGACTTTTGCCGGATAAAAATTCTGTAACTGTTCTGCGTGAGGAAATAAGCGAAGAGCACACTCTCTCTTCAAGAAACTGGTTTCTTAAGAAAGTAGCAGAGTTATAATTTTTTTATCTTAACCGTAACGATTTTTCTGAAATATTGAATTCTTTTATAAAGGAATGTTTCAGCAAGTTACTACTGGGAAATGTAATTTAAATACCGGTCCCCAAAAACTTAAACGAAGAAAACAGCGTGCCTAATTCTATTTGCTCTTCTTAACTCTTTTCTTTGATATCCCCAAAGGTCCGGCACGATTAATTATTGCATCAAGGCCACGGTTGAGCTTTAGTGCGATCTCTCTGGAAGGAATTTTCCTGTAATTCTGTCTTATAAATTCATCTTCTTCTTTAGTCCAGGGGCGCGGCGCTTCTCTCAATCTAATTCCCAATCTTCTTGCTTTATGAAAAACTGATATA
>JAUQWT010000063.1 GCA_030835005.1 Ignavibacteria bacterium
GCGGATCTGCAAAAAAACGGTGCTCCGGTAACTCAGAACAAAGAAATCATAGCAATGATAGCTTATCTGCAGAGACTTGGAATTGATATAAAAGGCACAAAGACTGCCGAGATGAAGGGAGTTAAATAAAATGTATAAGCAGGTACTTGAAAGCATCTCCGGCATTGAGATATTCCCTGTTGTTGCACTGTTACTGTTCTTCCTGATGTTCATGGCTATACTTCTTTGGATATTTCTGATTGACAAGAAAACAATAACCAGAATGTCCAATATACCCCTTGATGAGACTGAAAATATTAACTCCCATGGAGGTTTGAAATGAAATTTATAAGAAAATTGTTTACAGGATCATTTGCGCTGTTAATTCTTATGATAAGTTCGGGGGTGTATGCACAAACAGTTCCCGGGAAAGATGAGGCCATGGATGAATACTCAAAACTTGCCGGAGCAATGGTCTTCCTTTTGGTTGCCTTTTTATTCATACTGTTTTTTGTGCTCTCTGCACCAAAATATAAATATTCATATGAGAGAAAGCAGGAAAGATATTCTTTCCTCAAAAAACTATCCAAAATCCTTAACAGGGCAGTACCGATCGAACAGGAAAAAGATATAATGCTCGATCATGATTTTGACGGCATAAGAGAACTAAACAATACTGTCCCGCCCTGGTTCAATGTTTTGTTTTACGGTACAATAGTCATAGCCATAATCTATATGATTGACTATCATGTACTGGGCTCGGGAAGCGTTATGGTCGATGAATATCTGCAGGAGGTAAAGATCGCAAATGAAAAAAGAGAAGAGTTGATAAGAACAGGAGCATTTATTAATGAAAATAATGTTACACTAATGACGGGAGCAGATGACCTGGAAAAAGGAAAACAGATATTCATGACAAGCTGTACTCCATGCCACGGCCCTGACGGCGGAGGCACAGTAGGTCCGAATCTTACAGACAAGAACTGGATACATGGCGGCGGTATAAAGAATGTATTTACCACAATTAAGAATGGTGTCCCTGCAAAGGGTATGATCGCCTGGCAGACATCTCTCACACCAAAACAAATGCAGCAGGTTGGGAGTTATGTTCTCAGTCTTCAGGGAACAAAACCTTCAGTAGGCAAACCTCCGGAAGGTAATATCTGGGTAGATAGCGTAAAGACCGGAAATGATTCTCTTAAAGCAACTGATAGCAGCAAAGTAAAGATAGATACATCAAAATTAAAAACAGATACTGCTAAGATTAAGAAGGATTCGATGAAGGTAAAGTAAGAAGTGGTGAGATGCAGCAAAAAGTAAGGCAACCTCACCCCCTAACCCCCTCTCCTGAAAAGAGAGGAGGAAAATCCATTAGCTTTTGGCAAATATGCATATGAAAAACGACATAAATATTAAGGAAGCTGACTCTTTCAGAGATCATTTGGATATTGTTACCGATGAAGGGAAACGCAAATTTATTTATCCTAAGAAGCCTAAAGGCAGGTTTTATAATGCCCGTATTGTTTTCAGCTTAATACTGCTTGTTTTCTTATTCATAATGCCTCTGATCAAAATCGGCGGACACCCATTTATGATGTTCAATATTATTGAAAGAAAATTCATCATATTTGGACAAGCTTTTGGTACACATGATTTTTTCATTCTTGCGCTCGGGCTAATATCTTTCATAGTTTCTATCGTACTCTTCACGGCGGTTTTTGGCAGAGTGTTCTGTGGTTGGGCATGCCCGCAAACAGTCTTCCTTGAAATGGTTTTCAGGAAGATAGAATACCTGATTGAAGGAGATTATTTGAGACAGAAACTATTGGCTAAATCGCCCTGGACAGGCAGGAAGATATTCAAGAAGCTTCTTAAATGGTCAATATTTTTTTCGCTTTCAGTCCTTATAGCCAATACTTTCTTGGCGTGGATAATTGGAATTGATGAGCTCCGGAATATTATTACTGATCCTGTTAAGCAGCATTTATGGGGTTTTATTGCAATGCTGCTTTTTTCCGGAGCCTTCTATTTTGTGTTTGCATGGTTCAGGGAGTATGCCTGTATTTATGTTTGTCCATACGGCCGGTTGCAGGGTGTTCTGCTTGACAGGAACACAACGGTAATTGCTTATGATTACGTAAGGGGCGAGCCAAGGGGAAAGCTCAGGAAGGCAGAAACACAAACGCTTGGAGATTGTGTTGACTGCAAAGAATGCGTAGTTGTCTGTCCAACGGGTGTTGATATCCGCAACGGCACTCAGCTTGAATGCGTAAATTGTACGGCTTGTATTGATGCATGTGACTTAGTGATGGATAAAATAGATAAACCCCGCGGGCTTATCAGGTTTGCATCAGAAAATAACATTAAAGACAGAACTAAGTTTAAAATTACGGGGAGAGTTGTAGCATATTCAATTCTGCTGACTGTATTGACGGGTGTCCTGGTAACGCTTTTGGTAACAAGGAACCCGATAGATGTTACGATATTAAGAGCGCCGGGAATGATATTCCAGGAACAGCCTGATAATAAGATAAGCAATCTATACACTATGAAGCTTACAAATAAGACATTTGAAGACGTTCCCGTTACATTAAGTCTTGAAAATATTGAGGGTGAAATTAAAGTGATAGGCAATGATATAAAGGTGGGCTCAAATGATGTGAGCGAAACGAAATTTTTGGTGCTTTTGGATAAAAGCAAGATGGCAGCAATGAATACTCCGCTTGAGATTGGGCTGTACAAGAATAATGAAAAATTCAGTACATATAAAACAACTTTTTTGGGGCCACTGCCCAATAAGCAATAGATTATCATGAATATAAACTGGGGAAAAGGATTAATCGGCGTTTTTGTGGTTTTCTTTCTGGGCATGGGATTTATGGTTTATAAATCTGTTACAAAGAACGTAGACCTAGTTACTCCCAATTATTACGAGAAAGAAATTAAGTACCAGGAGCAGATCAACAAGATTAATAATACTAATTCGTTGGCAACAAATCTAAAGATAGAAGCTGTTGATGATGCAATAATACTAACATATCCAAGTGAATATGGGAAGATCTCAGGGGAAATATCATTCTACAGACCAAGTGATGCAAAAAGCGATTTTAAGGTCATAGTAGAACCGGGAACGGATGCCAGGCAAGTGATAAGCACAGTTAATCTTACAAAAGGACTTTGGAAAGTACAAGTAAACTGGAAGATTGTTGACAAGGATTACTTCAGTGAAGAAAAGATCATGGTTCAATGATCAATAAAGAATAAAAACGAACAATTGGAATTATTAACAGGATTTATGGTAGGTTTATTAGGCAGTTTTCATTGCATTGGGATGTGCGGACCTATTGCTCTTGCATTGCCAAAAAGTAATTCAATAGTTACTACCAGGCTGTTATACAATTTCGGGAGAGTAATTACATACTCGATATTGGGTTTGTTGTTTGGACTGCTTGGCTCAAGGCTTGAGATGTTCGGACTTCAGAGGATCATATCAATTTCCCTGGGAGTGTTGATAATACTTGTTGTAATTACTCCTCCTGCTTACAGAATGAAGCTCTCGAATGCGCTTGGATTGTACCGTTTGGTTGGATTACTTAAAAGTTACTTTGGAAGGATGTTCAGGATGCACTCAATGTCCTCAATGCTGGTATTAGGCATGCTGAACGGCTTACTTCCCTGCGGCTTTGTTTACATAGGTATAACGGGCGCTATAGCGGTTGGTGATGCATTAAACGGAATGCTGTTTATGACGATGTTCGGGCTGGGGACAATACCTGTTATGCTTGGTACATCACTTATTAGCGGCGTAATTAATCTAAACTTTCGCCAGCGATTAAGGAGGCTTCTTCCTGCACTATCAATTGTACTTGCTGCGATATTCATAATGCGCGGATTAAACCTTGGTATCCCCTATTTGAGTCCCAAACTTGAAAATAAGCAAGCAACACAAGAAGTTATTTGTCATTGAGCACAGGCAGGTCCCGCAAAAAGTTGGGATGTTCCAAATGCCTACGCTACTGATTGTTGTCTTTACCTGCTATAATCATTATTTCCAAGACGGCTTTCGTATCGTTTGATAAGGGCGATATTTTTCTTTTCAACTTCTGTAAGCCGGTCATCCACACTTTCATAGCGGGGTGAGTACCACTTTTGCGAACCAAAATAAGTTTTCATTTCCTCGGTTTTAAAAATGTAACCATGCCTTGCATAGATCTCATTGCGCATAATCTTAAGCTCCCAAGCGTCAAGGTTGCTTACATCATCGTTGGTAAGAAGTTTATCTGAAGCTTGAGGATAAATACTGAAATTGCTGCCAGCCGAATTATTGCTGTTAGAAAGAGAGCTTTCTGAATTCTTCTGCATTTCCAGCTCCTTTTTCTTTTGATCGCTTGATGCAGGATCATCACTCTTGCCGCAAATTGCTCCAACGAACGCTAATGCAAAAAATGGAATCAGGATTAATTTTTTCATTAATTTAGACTTTCTAATTGGGGCTTGCCGAAGGCACTCCTTTGGAGAAAGCCCTTTTGTTTTTGATTTCTATTGTTCATCGCTAATTGTTAATTACCTACCATATTCATCATAATATTTCTCGGCATGCTCTTCGTATCGTTTTATGAGATCGATATTTTTCTTTTCAATTTCGGTTAATTCGTTTCTTACATCTGTCGAGATTGGCATATACCACGGAACATATTGATCAAATATGAAGCGAATCCTGCGTGTCTTAAATGAATAGCCGTGGCGGGCATAGATAGCATTCCTTATTATTTCCAGATCGCCTTTGTAAAGATTTTCCACATCTTTTTTGGTCAGCTCTTTGACAGAAGCATTTATTTTCACTACATCGCCTGTTAATGATTCAATCTTATCAGGGAATTTGGGATTTTTCTCATAAAGTCCCGCCCACTTCACATCTTCTGGTAAGCTATTTGTTGCCTCATATTTGAACTGCTTTCTATCTAAGGAGTACTTTCGTTCTGTTACATCAAGTTTCTTATCATTTGCTTTCCATGTTCCTTCAAGCTTTCCTGCAGCCGGGTCTATGGTAAAAGTGAATTTGCCGTCATACTTATCATCGCCGGGCTCAGTTACTTCAGCTTTGATAGTCTTGCCTTCATTTTTGTATGATCCTTTAAAAGGCCTATTATTACCTGCAACTACGCTATGTCCATATATAAGATCACCGTTCAGGGAATCTATCGAAATAGTTATGCGGTTTTCATAAACATAATCCTTTGATTCATCGTAAACCAAAGCTTCAAATCCACCCGTATAGGTTCCGTAAGCGGGAGAGTCACTTACTTTGGAATCCTGTTTCTGGCTTTCACCGTTGGGTTTTGTTACTATATTGCTATCAGCTGAGGAATTCTTTTTGTTATCACCCGTTGAATTATCGGACACCTGTTTTTTTCCGCAGGCAATCAGCAGGCAAAGAAGAAGAAAAATCGCTATGTGTTTCATATCTGTAATATTAAATTAAATTAATTATTTTTTGATCTTAATAACTTTCATTATGATAAGCTCAGCTATTATGATATTTGGTATCCAGCCAAGCCATGCAACAATTTCGTAAACATCCATCGGGCGGGGATGGAACAAAAAAACAAGAAGGTACTTCCATGCCCTTAGAGTAATAGCAGACAGCGTTAATGCAAATGACCTGATGAGGTACTCGCGGTGTGACTTGAAGTCATGCTGAATAGCTTTTACTATTGCCATTGAAGTAAAGAAAATCCAAAGCAATGCCAGCAGGCAGAACGAAATCTGTGAAACCAGTCCCCCGTTTGCATATAAGCCCATATAAAAACCTGAAGGCCCTGCAAGCATTATTACCGTTACTGCATATACCCAACCCGAATATTTATGTATTAAAGTGAAATTCCTGCGAATATAAGAAGAGAATTGTGTAAATCCCGCCGGCAGTACAAAAATAGCTGTATAAACGTGAGTAAAAAATGCAAGTTTGTAGAAAGGTATATTGATCACGTCTTGCTTAATTCTTAGAAAGGCAACATCTGTGTTGTAAGGAATATATTGAAGAGTTATCTTAAATAACAGATAAGCAAAGAAACCATAAATTACAGCAAAAAAATATGTGACAACTCTAAACCCGGTTGAGTTGATCTTTAAGAATCTGCCAAAAGCGG
>JAUQWT010000064.1 GCA_030835005.1 Ignavibacteria bacterium
GAAGCAGAACCTGAACCAGAAGATACGCGAAGTTGAAAAGGAAATTATATATAACGATTATAAGGATCTAGTCGGTGAAATTATCGTTGGCGAAATATACCAGATAAAACCGCAGAGTATTCTGCTGATCCACAACAGCCACGAAATTCATTTCCCGAAATCAGAACAAATTCCCAAGGAAAGATATAAGAAGGGTGAATCGATCAGGGTATACGTAAAAGAAGTTTCCAAGAAATCCTCAGGGCCGCCTGCAATTATAGTATCAAGATCGGCAGATGATTTCCTGAAGAAATTATTCGAGCTTGAAATTCCGGAAATCTATGACGGAGTGATCGAAATAAAGGGAATTGCCCGCGAGCCCGGCGAAAGAGCGAAGGTCGCAGTGTATTCATACGATGACAGAATTGATGCAGTAGGAGCTTGTGTTGGGATGAAGGGCATCAGAATTCACTCCATAGTACGCGAGCTTGCCAATGAGAATATTGATGTTATAAACTACAGTGATGATATAGGTTTATATATTGCAAGAGCGCTGGCACCGGCGAAGCTGAAAGATATATATCTTGATAAGGCCAATAAAATTGCGAAGATAATTGCCGATGAAGACCAGATCTCGCTTGTTATAGGAAAGAACGGACAGAACATAAAGCTCGCAAGCAAACTAACAGATTACGAAATAGACGTTGAGCGTAACAGCGGAAGACCGAAAGATATTGAAGAAGCACTGGAGCGTGAGCTTGAGCGTAACGCCGAAGAAAATGAAGCTGCTGAACTTTCAGAAGCGGAAAACGCCGGTGAGGATGAAGATATTCCAGAGAATATTCCAAAAGACATGAGTGACAAAGGAAATGATGACGAGGAACAGGATGCTGATGACGAAGATGATGAGGATGAAGAAAGCGAAGATCAGGGAAAAGAAAAAGTAACATCAGACGAAAAGGAAAAATAGCTTAGGGTTTCAAGCTACAGGCTACAGGATTGATAAGTAGTAAGATTGTATATAAAAGAAGCAAAATAAGTTAATAGAAGGTAATAATATTTAATGCCCGAAACACCAAATAAAGCATCAAAAGGGATACAGATATCCAAAATAGCCAAAGAAGTCAACAGACAATCCGGCGAAATACTTGAATACCTGAAGCGCATAGGCGTTGAGGTCGGCGGAGTTATGTCTAAGGTAGACGAAAGCGCTTACCATAAAGTACTCGGGCATTTCAAAAGCGATCTGGAAGAAGCCGAAAAACATAAGCAGAAGCTTATGGAGTTCAAGAAAAAGCATAAGGGCATAGAGATCGGCGAGATCGAAGAAGAAGTAAAAAAGGAAAAGGAAAAGAGGTTAAAGGAAGAGGAAGAAAAGAAAAGACTCCGTGAAGAAGAGGATAAGCATAAAGTATACCGCGAGGAACAGCTCCATAAAGATCTTGAGGAAAAACGGAAGCTGATAAAACTAAAGGAAGAAGAACTTGAAAACCTTCGCCTGAAGGAAGTTGAAGATAAAAAGCGCGCCGAAGTCGAAGCTAAGAAACCGAAAACCCCTGAAGTAAAAAAAGAAGAAGCAAAGAAGCCGAAAGTTCCCGAGACGAAGAAAGAGGAAGTTAAAAAGGCCAAAGAACCTGTTGAGTATATGACTCACGTCAGGCCGATTTTAAACAAAAAAATTGAGCCCGTAAAACACAAAACACCTGAGGCTAAAAAGGAAGGCTTCAAACCAAAGCCCGCTCAGCCCGGCGATATCAAAAAGAAACCCGATGGTCAGGGATACCAGGGCAAGAAACCCGACGGACAAGGCTACCAGGGCAGGAAAACCGGCGGTTACCAGGGCAAGAAACCTGCAACAGGCGGCACATTTGAAAGAGTAACTATAAAAGATGATTTCCGGAAACCGAAAAAACCGGTACCGGGGCAGAAACCATTTTTTAAGAAGCCTTTTGTTTCGCGTGAAGACGAGAAGAAAAAAGACGATAAGGGAAAGGATATTATCCGCCCGGCAGCGCCAAGCGCAGATACGCTTGAGAAGAAACGCGACTCAGACAAGAACCAGAAATCAAAGAAGCAGAAATACTCCGATGGCGCAGAAGCAAAAAGAAAAAAGAAATTTGCTGAAGAAGAATTAACACAGGAGATCGAAGAGGCCATTCGCGAAACGATGGCCAAGATGGATGAATCCGGCGCAACTACTGCAAGGCAGCAGCTGAGGAAGAAGAAAAAGAAAGAACGATTAGAGCAGGAGCTCAAAGAGGCCGAAGAGAGTTTGGCAAGGCAGAATATTATTTCTGTTACGGAATTCATTCCGACAAGCGATCTTGCAGTTGTCATGGGAATTGAAGCAAGTGACCTGATCCAGAAGTGCTTTGAGCTTGGCATGATGATAACCATCAACCAGCGGCTTGATAAAGATTTGATCACGCTGCTTGCAGATGAATTCGGCTATAAAGTAGAATTCCAGAAAGTTTACGAAGTTGACGCTCTGGCAGATATAGTTGACGAACCCGAAACACTTCTTCACAGGCCGCCTGTTGTTACAATTATGGGACACGTTGATCACGGTAAGACATCATTGCTTGATTACATCCGCAAAGCCGCAGTTGTTGCCGGCGAAGCGGGCGGGATCACACAGCATATAGGCGCTTACCAGGTTAAGCTTGATGACGGGAAATCCATTTCATTTCTGGATACACCGGGTCATGAAGCATTTACCGCAATGCGCGCAAGAGGTGCACAGATAACCGATATAGTTGTTCTTGTTGTGGCTGCAGACGACAGCGTTATGCCGCAAACAATAGAAGCTATTAATCACGCGCTGGCAGCGAATGTACCGATAATAGTTGCTATCAACAAGATCGATAAGCCAAATGCCGACCCCACGAGGATCAAAACACAGCTCTCTGAAAAGGGGGTACTTGTAGAAGAGTACGGCGGCCGCTACCAGTCAGTTGAAATTTCTGCGAAAGCGGGAACCAATGTTGATAAACTGCTTGAAAAAATACTTGTTGAGGCAGAACTGCTTGATATAAGAGCAAATCCAGACCGCAACGCCAGGGGTGCAATAGTAGAAGCAAAGCTTGATAAAGGCAAAGGTATTACCGCAACCGTGCTTGTTCAAAAAGGCACGCTAAAACAGGGTGATTCATTTGTAGCGGGTAATTATACCGGCCGCGTGAAAGCAATGTTTGATGAGCGCGGGAAGAAAGTTACTGCCGCTAAACCTGCAATGCCGGTACAGGTACTTGGCTTTGACGGAATGCCGCAGGCTGGAGATGTGCTTGTTGTAATGGATAGCGAGCGCGATGCAAAAGAGATCGCCCTGAAACGCCAGCAGCTAAAACGCGAGCAGGATTTCCGCCAGGTCAGATTCATTACGCTTGACGATATTTCAAAGCAGATCAAAGAAGGGAAACAGGTTGATCTTAATGTCATTATCAAAGGCGATGTTGACGGCTCTGTTGAAGCTCTTTCAGATTCGCTGGCAAAACTTGGCACAAGCGAAGTTAAGGTGAGCATTATTCACAAAGCAATTGGAGAGATCACAGAATACGACGTACTTCTTGCGGCTGCCTCAAGTGCAGTTATTATCGGCTTTAATGTAAGGCCTAACCTGAAGGCAAGAAAACTTGCAGAAACCGAAAAAGTTGATATCAGGCTTCATAATATTATATATGATGTTATCAACGAAGTCAAGCTTGCCCTTGAAGGACTTCTTGAGCCGGATAAATCCGAAGAAGTACTTGCTACAGTTGAAGTAAGGGAGACATTTAAAGTACCCAAGATAGGAACAGTTGCCGGATGCTATGTGCTTGACGGTAAAATAGTAAGAAACAATAAGGTAAGGCTCTTAAGAGACGGACTCGTGATTTTTGACGGCTCTGTAAACGCGCTAAAGAGATTTAAAGATGACGTAAGGGAAGTTGAACAAGGATTTGAATGCGGCCTGAGCCTCGAAAACTTTAACGATATTAAGGTGGGTGATATAGTTGAATCATACACCATAGTTGAAGTAAAAAGAAAGCTTGAGCAGAAAAAAGATTAACGGATTTCGGACTAATAGATTACAGATTAACAGTAACGGCGAATAAACGGGGAGATAGAACATGTCAATAAGAACAGAAAAAGTAGCCGAAGAAATAAAGCATCAAATGGCCTCTATATTAACCAGGGATCTTGCAGAACTTAAGCTTGGGCTTGTAACAGTTACAAGAGTTAAGATAAGCCGTGACCTAAAGAATGCAAAGATATACCTGAGCTTCATTGGCAATAAAGAGCCGGCCGAAGTTTGTATAGAAAAAGTAAGTAACCGCAAAAAACAAATAAGAATGCACTTAGGTTCAAAAATACATTTGAGATTTGTGCCCGAACTGGATTTTTATTTTGATGATACTATTGAATATGCTAACAGGATAGACGAACTGATAAAAGAAATTCACAAAGATGATGCCGGGAAACCTGTTGAATAGCAGCGGCCACAGTTTACAGGCGGCGGTATCAGTGCCTGTTGTTCGAGGCGCAAGATATTTTGCCGATGAAGAAGCAAGGAAACAGGGCATAATGCTTCTGCTTGATAAGCCTAAAGAATATACAAGCGCAAGAGTTGTAAATATTGTGAAGAAATTCCTGAATGTGAGCAAAGCCGGGCACTCAGGTACGCTTGACCCAAAAGCTACTGGGCTTTTGATTATATGCACAGGCCGAATGACGAAATCATTGAATGACCTGCTGGATAGCGATAAGGAATACGAAGGCGTTATGATCCTTGGCGAGAAGACAAAAAGCTTTGACAGCGAAACTGAAGTGTACGATAAAATTGATACAGGGCATTTGAGAAAGCAGGATATTGTAGATAATACTAAAAATTTTCTTGGCGAGATATCACAGGTGCCTCCGATGTATTCTGCAATAAAACATAAAGGAAAACCGCTGTATAAAATGGCAAGGAAAGGCACAGAAATTGAACGCAGGCCAAGAACGGTTAATGTAAGAGAGTTTGAGATCAAAAAAATTGATCTGCCGGTTGTTGAATTCAGAGTGTCATGCTCCAAAGGAACATACATCAGGACACTTGTAAATGATTTTGGCAGCAAGCTTGGAATCGGCGCATATTTGAAAGAGCTCAGAAGAACGAAGATAGGCGAGTTTAATATAAAGGACTCTATCCCCGTTGAAGAGTTTATAGATATGAACAGGTATTGAATATTATATGAATATTTACAGGAACCTTAAAGACATAAATAAAGACGACAAAAGCGTTGTAACAATTGGCACATATGACGGTTTTCATTTGGCGCACCGGCAGGTTGCAGGCAAGGTTCTGGAAATTGCAAAAAAAAATTATTCACGTTCTTTCATTGTTACATTTGAGCCTCATCCGCAGGAAGTGCTTAAGAACAAAACCCCCGATATTAAGCTTTTAACTTCGATTGATGAAAAACTTAAGCTATTTGAGGGCGCAGGAATTGAAAACGTGCTGGTATTAAATTTTACCGATGAGTTCAGCAAAACTGATGCAAGAGAGTTTTACGAAAAGTATATATTGGGCGGCATTGGGTTAAGCGATCTTGTAATAGGATACGACCATTTATTCGGGCATAACAGAGAAGGCAGCTTCAAAACGCTTCACTCTCTTGGAAAAGAATATGGCTTTAACGTGCATAAGGTAGATGAAATTGATGTTGAAGGCATACCGGTAAGCTCAACCCGCATACGCCATGCGCTTGCGGAAGGAATGATAGAAGAGGCAAATAAGCTTCTTGGGTATGAATTCGGATTTGACGGGATCGTGGTTGAAGGCGATAAAGTCGGCAGAACAATTGGCTATCCCACGGTTAACCTGAAACCCGTAAAGGAAAACAAAGTAATGCCGAAGGAAGGTATTTACTGCGTGAAGGTTGTTTATGGCGGCAAAGAATACTTCGGGATGATGTATCATGGATTCCGCCCAACGCTTAGCGAAGGGATTATCCGCGCACTTGAGGTGCATATTTTTGATTTTGATAAGAATGTTTACGGAGAAAAGATAACAATTCATTTTCTGAAGAGGTTAAGAGACGACAAGAAGTTCGCCTCAAAGGAAGAATTGATCGCGCAGATCGATAAGGATAAGGAAGATTCGCTGAAGTTTCTGGAAGCGAAAAAGGAAAAGTAAAAAAGTAAAATAAACATCCCGGTAAAAGTGTCGGATCTCATGACCAGACACGACAAAAACGGGATACAATAAATCAAAAAAGATATTAATATTAATAAATAAACATTATCAGGAGACAGAATAAAAGATGTTAAGCAAAGAAACAAAACAGGAAATCGTTACAAAGTACGGCGCAAGCCCGAAAGATTCAGGAAAATCGGAAGTTCAGATTGCGATACTTACCGAAAGAATTAACACACTTACCGAAACACATTTTAACACAAGGAAGAAAGATAATCACTCACGCCTTGGGCTTTTGAAAATGGTCGGAAAAAGAAGAAGGCTCTTAAGATACCTTGAAAACAAAGATATTAACAGGTACAGGGCAATAATAAAAGAGTTGAACATAAGAAAATAATTTTTCACGGGGCTGTTAGGCTAAAAGGTTAATTCTGATAAGCCAGGGCGACGAAAAAGCTCTTCAGCAGGTATAAATACTTACTGAGGTGATTTTTCGCCATCCTGCTTGCACGGTGTAAGAAGAAATTTTTCACACAGTAACTCAGAACGACTCCTTAAGCACCTACAGCCCTTAAATATAAATAAGTCCGAAGAACTCCTTCGGAGGAGACAAAAAAACGAATGGTAACAATTAAAGAAATGGAGCTTGGCGGCAGAACGTTAAAGCTTGAAACAGGTAAGCTTGCTAAACAGGCTAACGGGTCGGTTATGGCAACATACGGTGATACTGTTGTGCTTTGCACAGTAGTGTGCGCAGAAACAGTGAAAGAAGGACAGGATTTTTTCCCGCTGCAGGTTGAGTTTCGTGAGAAAACAGCGGCAGTAGGCAAGATTCCAGGCGGGTTTTTTAAACGCGAGGCAAGGCCAAGCGAGAATGAGATACTCTCGGCCAGACTTATTGACAGGCCGATACGCCCGCTTTTTCCCGAAGATTTCATGTATGATACACAGGTTATTTGCACAGTTTATTCCAGCGATCAGGAAAACGATGCTGATGTAATCGCAGCAGTTGCAGCTTCAGCGGCGCTTATGGTTTCTAACATTCCGTTTGACGGTCCGATGAGCGAAGTAAGAGTTGGCAGAGTGAACGGTGAATACATTGTAAATCCTACACATACACAGCTAAAGGATAGCGATATGGATATGGTTGTAGGCGGTACGGAAGACTCAATAGTGATGGTTGAAGGCGACAGTAAAGAAGCATCAGAAGCTGATGTGCTTGGTGCGATCAGATTTGCGCATGAAAACATTAAAAAGATCTGCCAGATGCAGAAAGAATTAGCCGCTGAACGTAATGTTGTGAAGCGCGAATTTGTACCGCCTGCTGCTAATACAGAGCTAGCCGGCGAAGTGAAGGCTCTGGCATCTAAAGTGATGGGCGAGATTCACAGAGGCGACGTTACTAAAGATGAAAGAAGCCAGAAGTATAAAGAATTATATGAATCAATAGTTGAAACTTTAAAAGAAAAATATCCCGAGCAGGAAAAAGCTATTGCAAAATACTTTGATGATATCCAGTATTATGACATGCGAGAGATGATACTAAGCGAGGGCAGAAGACTTGACGGCAGAAAAACCACTGAGATTCGCCCGATAACATGCGAAGTTGGATATTTACCAAGAAATCACGGCTCGGCTTTGTTCACCCGCGGTGAAACGCAGAGCTTGACTTCAATGACGCTTGGTACAAAATCAGATCAGCAGATAATAGACGGCCTGCTACCCGAAGAGAAGAAACGCTTCATGCTTCATTATAACTTCCCGCCGTTTTCAACAGGTGAAACAGGAAGGTATGGAGGAACCGGCAGGCGTGAGATAGGACATGGCCATCTAGCAGAGCGCTCTTTGGAAGGCATGCTTCCAAGCGAAGAGGATTTTCCATATACGATCAGGATTGTATCGGATATTCTTGAATCAAACGGATCATCTTCAATGGCTACTGTTTGCGCAGGTACGCTTGCAATGATGGATGGCGGAGTGCAAATAAAGCGCCCCGTGGCAGGTATTGCAATGGGACTCATAAAAGAAGGTGATAGAGTTGCAGTTCTCAGCGATATACTCGGAAATGAAGATTTCCTTGGTGATATGGATTTCAAGGTATGCGGAACTACCGAAGGTATTACCGGTTTCCAGATGGATATTAAGATCAAAGGCGTATCGTTTGAGGTGATGGAAACAGCACTTGCACAGGCTAAAGAAGGCAGAATGCATATCCTTAACATAATGAAGGAAACAATTGCAGAGCCAAGAGCTAAGATATCCGAATACGCTCCGCATCTATATACAATGACAGTACCTGTTGATATGATAGGCGCAGTTATCGGGCCGGGCGGAAAGAATATCCGCCATATTATTGAAATGTCCGGTGCAGAAATTAATATTGATGATGACGGAACAGTGGTAATTGCGGCGCTTTCGGGCGAATCAGCAGCCATTGCTCAATCGATGATAGCCAAAATAACCGAATTGCCGGAAAAAGGAAAAACATATAACGGCAAAGTTGTGAAGACAACTGACTTCGGCGCATTTGTTGAGATACTGCCTGGCAAAGAAGGCCTGCTGCATATTTCGCAGATCGATAAAAAGCGCGTTGCCAAGGTTGAAGATGTACTTAAACGCGGTGATATGATCACGGTAAAAGTACTTGAGATAGATAAGGCAACCGGCAAGGTTTCTTTAAGCCATAAAGCAGTGATGGATGATGAAGAAAAAGCTGCGGCAGGCAAGACAGAAGAAAAACCTGTATAAGATCAAATAGTAAAGAATAAATATCAAAGACTAAATGCGGACTGGAAACGGTTCGCATTTTTTATTTATTTGGTTAGACAAAACCAAAATAGCGCTTATATATTGTCTATACATACGATAAACCCTATATTTGCAGATGAACTTTTCCTATCTTGATGTAATAATTGTCATACTGTACCTAGGCGGAGTTACTGCCTACGGAATACTAAAAGGCGGCAAACAAAAATCAGCCCGTGATTATTTTGTAAGCGATAAAGCTATTCCCTGGTGGGCTGTTTGCTTTGCAATTGTTGCGACCGAAACCAGCGCACTCACTTTCATAAGCGTGCCGGGCGTTGCATATGTTGGTAATCTTAATTTCCTTCAGATCGCAATAGGGTATATTCTTGGCAGGATAGTTGTGAGCTGGTTTTTACTCCCGAAGTATTACGAAGGCGAGCTGTTGACTGCTTATGCATATCTGGGCAAAAGGTTTGGAGCAAAAACAAAGAATTTTGCATCAAGCGTTTTTATGGTAACACGTGTTTTTGCAGATGGAGTAAGACTTTACGCGACCGCTATTCCGCTGGCGTTGATATTGAAAGGGTGGAATGTGTTCCCTGCCGCGCCTGACTGGCAAATATATTCTTACTCAATAATTATAATTGCTGTTATAACTCTCGCTTATACTTATCTTGGCGG
>JAUQWT010000415.1 GCA_030835005.1 Ignavibacteria bacterium
AGTATTAGCTTAAAATAAACATACTATTAATTTATTTCAAGAGCATAGATTCACAGTAAATTGGCTCAAACACGTTAATTATAATAAATACGTTGATTTTGCATAAATATCCTTATAAAATTGCTGAATAATTTAAGCAAATTTAATAATTTAAAATTACAGGGTCATAAATGAAGAAAAGCAGGAAACTGAGCCTGAAAAAGGTTCAGACCACCCACGGAAAAAAACATGATAAGGTCAGCGTGACTGGGTTTTCCGTAACCCCGGCAGTCCCAAAACCGGGCAAACATGTCACTATCAAAATGACCATAAAAAATGTTTCTGATAAGCTGATCAAAGGTGTTCCATGGCAGATAGTGAAGAATAAAAAGATACTCGATTGCGGCGTCCGTTACAGCCTATCAGCTGGTGATAGTTTCAAGGTATCAACAACATGGACAGCTACAAAGGGCTCTCATTTCTTTTATGGTGATGCCGATCCGAAAAATGTTCTAAGAGAACCAAAGATCAAACAGTTCAACAACCTTCCGCAGGGTGCAGATGTAAAGGTTAAATAGTATCAGACAAATTGTTCCTCGGCTGTTCAGGTATTCAGACAATCATAACATAAAAGCAAATGCTGCATAAAAATATAACATTCAGGGTGCGTTTCCGCTATTGGTTTGATAACCTGATGTCTAAAGGTCCTGCTGCACTTATAGGCTGGCTGGGGCTGCTTTCCCTTTTGCTTGTCATTTTAGCCGGGATCACTTTAACCGTCACCGGATTTTCACAGGAAAATGAAGACTCTCTCACCTTTGTTGAAGCTGCATGGAACAGCTTAATGCGCACACTCGATCCCGGTACAATGGGAGGTGATACGGGATGGGGATTCAGGATAACAATGCTGATGGTCACACTTGGCGGTATATTCATTGTTTCAACTCTTATCGGTGTGCTGGCTAGCGGAATATCGAATAAGCTGGATGAGCTGAGAAAAGGACATTCATTTGTAGTTGAAAAGGGGCATACGCTTATATTGGGCTGGTCAGAAAAGATCTTCCCTATTATTACAGAGCTCATCATAGCAAATGAAAATCAGAAGGACCCGGTTATAGTTATACTTGCAGAAAAAGATAAGGTCGAAATGGAGGACGAAATAAACGGCAGGTTCAATGCTCCGGGCAGAACACGTATTATCTGCAGAAGCGGCAGCACAATTGACCAGGTTGACCTGGAGATCGTGAACCCGCACCAGGCAAAATCAATAATCATACTTGCACCCGATGGCAGCGACCCGGATATAGGTGTAATTAAGACCATCCTTGCACTGACAAACAATCCATCACGAAAAGCAGAGCCGTACCATATTGTAGCAGAAATAAGTGATCATAAAAACAGGAATGTTGCAGAAATGATCGCTGCCAATGAAGTGACACTTGTGCACACCGAAGATCTGATATCTAGGGTCATAGCACAGACCTGCAGGCAATCAGGTTTAAGTGTGGTTTATACCGAGCTGCTTGATTTTGACGGTGATGAAATTTATTTTCAGGAAGAGCCGGGGCTTATCGGAAAGACCTTCAAAGAAGCAATAATGTCTTACGAAGAGTCAACAGTAATAGGCATTGCGTTTGCTGACGGGAGAATTCAGGTAAATCCTCCGATGAATACTACGGTCAATAAAGGCGATAAGGTTATTGCTATTTCAAGAGATGATGACACGATCAGGCTCACGGGAATTTCGGACCATAATATAGATACATCCCTATTTTCTGCTGGCGGTGAGAAACAACCTGAGATAGAGCATACACTTATACTGGGCTGGAACAACAGGGCGTCAGCGATCATTATGGAACTGGATAACTATCTTGCCGGCGGCTCAACCTTGACAGTTTGCAGTGAAGCAGCAGAGACTCCAGAGCAGCTGAAAGAACTTCAAAAGAAGATCAAAAATCAGACTCTCAAATTTATTCAGGGAAATATCTGCGACAGGGAACTGTTGGATTCACTTGAACTGCAGAAATTCAATCACATAATCCTGTTATGCTATTCGGATATAATGCCTGAGGCAGAAGCCGATTCAAAAACACTCATAACGCTATTGCACCTTCGCAATATTGAAGAGATAACAGGATATGACTTCAGCATTGTAAGTGAAATGCTGGATATACGGAACAAAGAACTAGCCGAAGTTACAGAAGCTGACGATTTTATCATCAGTAATAAACTGGTGAGCCTTATGTTATCACAGTTATCCGAAAACAGGGATTTAAAAGCAGTCTTTGATGATCTGTTTGATGCCGAAGGTTCAGAAATATATGTCAAGCCTGCTGCCAATTATATTAAGACCGGTACCCCGGTGAATTTCTATACTCTGTGCGAATCTGCCGCAGCAAAAGGCGAAATTGCCATCGGATACAGGGTAAACCAATTCTCGCATAATCCCGAAAAAGCATATGGAGTTGTAGTGAATCCCAGAAAATCTGACACGGTAACATTTACCGAAAAGGACAAGCTTATAGTAATAGCTGAGGACTGACAAGTATGAAGATCAAAGAAATTGAGCTTTATGCTTCAGAACTGAATATGCAAAAGCACTTTTATTCCCGGGTTCTCGGCCTGAACCTTGCTTCTGATAAAGGATCATATTTTTCTGTTGATATAGGGGCATCAAAACTTACTTTTTTGGAAAGTGAAACTGCAGCGGATCCTTACTATCATTTCGCGATCAATATTCCGGAGAACAAGATAGCTGAAGCAATTGAATGGCTCAGCAAGAAAACAACGCTTATTGAACATGAAGGTAATTCTCTGGTTAATTTCCCGAACTGGAATGCGCATTCTGTTTACTTTTATGACCCCGCAGGCAATATTGTAGAACTGATCGCAAGGCATAATTTATCAAACAAATCTGATGCCGCGTTTGATTCGGGCTCTTTCCTGAGTATCAGTGAGATCGGTATGCCTGCAACAAGTGTCAATAATCTGTACAGCCTTGTATCCTCTATGATGGGAGAAAGATTGTGGTGGGGAAACCTGGATACATTTGCAGCCGCCGGAGACGAAGAAGGGCTTTTTATAATTGTTCCAACCGGACGGAACTGGTTCCCAACAAATAAGCCCTGCAATATCTATCCCATGACGTTAAGGATCAGAAGCAAGGGTGCGGCAAGCTCTCTTGATTTTGGAAATTATAAGATCATTCACGCGGCTTGAAAGAACATTTTAAGCCGAAAAGAACTATGAATTAATTCCGTGTATTCGCCTCACTAAATTCATTATCAAAAAAAGCATGAACAAATGATACCATCCCGCGCCAAATCTGAAAACACAAGAGAATATTGCAGCAGATTCCCTGAATTGCTCAGCAAAAATCTGGGCAGCACAGGCTTAAGGGTTTCTGCCTGCGGATTTGGTGCTTACAGGACAGATTACCGTGTAAAAGAACATTCTAAAGCCCTTGAGTATGCAATATCCAGCGGAATAAATCTCATAGATACTTCGTCGAATTATTCAGACGGAGGTAGTGAAATTCTGATCGGCTCAGTACTTGAAGAACTTGTAAATGAAGGCAAAATAAAACGCGAAGAGATAGTTGTAGTTTCAAAAGGGGGTTATATTCAAGGCAAAAACCTTCAGGCTGCAAGGAAACTTAAAGATGAAGGCCATGGATATAAAGAAATGACTGAATATGCCGAAAATATCTGGCACTGCATACACCCTGATTTCCTTAAAGACCAGATAACTTTATCACTTGAAAGACTTAACCTGAATACCATAGATGTTTATCTGCTTCATAATCCTGAATATTTCCTTGATTCGCCTGCAGCAAAAGATCTTGAGTTAGACGAAATAAGACATGAATATTACAGGCGAATTAAGAAAGCATTTGAACACCTTGAAGAAGAAGCGGCAGAAGGTAGAATAGGCTGCTACGGAATTTCTTCAAATTCATTTGTGAAAGCATCAGATGATCCTGTGTTTACTTCTTTCCAATACTGCAATGATGCTGCAAATGAGCTGAGCCGGGAGAATCTGTTCAAAGTAATTGAGTTTCCGCTGAACCTGAGCGAGCGCGGCGCTGTAACGGAAAAAAACCAGCTTGGTGATACTGCTGTACTAGTTGATCATGCTTCCGAAAGGGGTTTCGGAATGCTTGTTAACCGTCCGCTTAATGCGCTTGGCACAAAAGGATTAACGCGGCTTGCAGATTTCCCTGTTAACCCTGAATACACATCTCTTGATGAAACCCAGATCGTTGCAGAGATCAATTTGCTTGAATCTATGGAGGAAGACTTCATTCGGGAGGAACTGGAGCTTACAGAGCTTAGTGCAGAAAATAAAAAAGCAGTCGATCAGTTCTTAAGAGCCGGAGCCTTATTAAAAGAGAACTGGAAGAATTTCGGATCCATAGAAAGTCTGAACGACCTGAAGAAACAATACCTGATCCCGAGAGTGAATTATGCAATTACTGCACTGGTTTCATCACCATCGGCATCAGAGGAAGTAAAAGATAAGCTTGATAAGATCGCGAAGCAAACCAACAAGCTGATGGGAATTATGGACAGCATATACGGACTTAAGGCAAACTTCAGATCAAAGGACCTTCATATGAA
>JAUQWT010000065.1 GCA_030835005.1 Ignavibacteria bacterium
CGCGAATGCCTTAAAGTGTTTCTGGAGTTTCGCAATCCAGTAGGCATCATCACAAAAAATGCTTTGATACAAAGGGATATTGATGTACTTAAAGAAATGGCTGAGCTAATGATCGTCAACACGGTCATTTCAGTAACGACCCTTAAGCGAGATCTCTCAAGAAAACTTGAACCAAGAACATCAGTCCCTGCAAAACGGCTTGAGACTATCGAGAAGCTTGCAAATGCAGGTATTCCCGTTGGGGTAAATGTTGCGCCAATCATACCGGGTTTGAACGATGAAGAGATTCCCGCAATTCTCAAAGCCGCTGCAGGTAGCGGCGCTAAATATGCCGGAAGAACAATTGTGCGGCTTCCATTCTCGGTTAAAGAATTGTTTACAGAATGGATCAAGCGCAACTATCCCGAAAAAGCGTCCAAGATCCTTACCAGAATCAAAGATGTAAGAGGCGGCGAGCTATCCAGTGCTGAGTTTGGCACACGCATGCGTGGCGAAGGCAAGTATGCCGAGCATATCCATGACCTCTTCAAAAAAAGCTGCAGAAGGTACGGGCTAAATAAAGAAATTATCCACACACGGAATGATCTTTTCCGGGTGCCCGCATTAAAAATTGATAAAGCTCAGGGCGAGTTGTTTGGATAATAGTTATAAACCTGCTTATTCTTATTTACACTTTTCATGGTATGACAATTCATCAATTGCTATATTTGAAGATTAATCCAGAATTGAAAACTGCATTTTGCTGGTTATGAATGATGATACGAAGTTAAGGCTTGTCAAGTTACTCCACACGCTTATTTGGGTATTTTTTAATGTGGTAATTTTCTATTTACTCTACGCTGTTATTGCAGATAAAATTGATAAGTGGGTTTGGATATGCATTGGCTTGATCGTGCTTGAAGGGATCATACTTGCTGTGTTTAAGAAAATGTGCCCAGTGACTCTCATAGCCAGAAAGTATTCGGATTCAAACAAAGATAATTTTGATATTTACTTACCAAACTGGCTGGCAAGGCATAACAAGCTTATCTATACGATAATTGTTTTAACAGCAATACTGATTTTGTTTTACAGGCTGCTGACTTAATAAGTAATTTCCGGAATCAATCAAACATAATTTAATTATGAAATTCGATCTAAATGAGTCAATTGAGATCCTAAGCCGCACTCCCGCTGTACTTGAAACTCTGCTAAGCGGACTGAGTGACGATTGGTTAAATAATAACGAAGGCGAAGAGTCATGGAGTCCTTACGATATTATTGGCCACCTCATTCACGGCGAAAAGACCGACTGGATACCGCGTATGGAGATAATCCTCTCCAATTCAACAGATAAGAACTTTAAACCATTCGATAGGTTTGCGCAAAAAAATGAAAGCAAGGGAAAATCTTTTAACGAATTGTTAGAAGAATTTAAGCTCCTGCGAACGAAGAATATTGAAATTCTTAGATCCAAAAACTTGACAGCAAATGATCTGGCCAAAACCGGTATTCACCCTGAGTTTGGCGAGGTAACTCTGGAACAGCTTTTGGCCACAATGACTGTTCACGATCTAGGCCACATTGCTCAAATATCAAGAGTAATGGCAAAGCAGTATTCTGAAGAAGCAGGCCCATGGAAAGCCTATTTACCTGTACTAAAAAAGTAAAACACAATCTTTTCCGCTTACTCCAAGGCAAGTTATTTGCATAAATAATTTAAAATTATTCTGATAAATTAGCGGATAATAAACCTCACCCCATCCCCTCTCCTGTGAAGAGAGGGGCAAAATAAACTTAAATTAGTGTAATGAACAAATTCCTGATAATTCTTTCTTTTAGCTTCATAGTTTTTTACGGGTGCAAGGATAATTCTACAAATCCGGTTGTCAACAAAGAGAATATGACGCTGGTCAGCACTTACAATACTTATGCTTCAACAAACGGACTTTGTGTTGTCCCGCTTAATTTCAGAAACTATGCCTTTATTGCAGATGGTTCAGCCGGCATGCAGATACTTGACGTGACGATTGTAAATAGTATTGATTCAGTTTCTTCATATAATACTGATGGCAGTGCGAATGATGTTACTGTTGCTTCAATTAACGGCGATACATACGCTTTCATTTCGGATTATAACCGCGGATATGTAGTAGTTGATGTTGATGATCCTGCAAATCCGGTTTTGACCGGAGTTGTTAATGTTGCCGCAGGTGGATTTGTTAATACTTCATACGTTGATGCAGTAAACAGAATTGCATATATAGCGCTTGCAACGGGACAGGTTTCGGTTTTCGATCTCTCTCCCCTGCCAAATGCTCCAGTTTTTCTGACCGGCATTAACGGCGGCGGAAGCGCAAACGGGTTGTATGTCTCCGGTAACAGGCTTTATATAGCCGGCGGCACTGTTGGACTGCAAATTGTAGATATAACAGACCCTGGTATTCCAGTAATTATTTCTGCATTCAATACTCCCGGTATTGCAAGCGGTGTATCTATTAGCACAAACTACGCGTATGTAGCAGATGCATCAAACGGCATGCTAGTACTTGATGTTACAAATTCTACCGCACCGGTCATTCTTTCCAGATTTGCTCCAAACGGCCAGATACTCGGTGTAACTGTTAACAACAACAATGTATTTACAGCCGATAATGGATACGGCATCGAAAATGTAAGCGTATCCAGTCCACAATCACCAACACAGCAAGGATATATTCAGACAAACAGCTCAGCTCTTAACATTGTTTATTTCGGCGGATACGTTTTCCTTGCAGCGGCCGAAGGCGGCATGGCAATTTTCCAACCCACAAATTAATTACGAGTTCGCAAATTGACCGATAAAGAAAAAGATAAATTAAGTATCGAAGAGCAAGCCAAGCTTCGCAGAAAAGAAATAACCGCCAAGCTTAATATTACTCTCAGCACTGAAGAGCTATCACCAATTGCTGAGGAATCTTCTGTTATTCAGAATACTTCTTTGATTGATAAAACTTCGCACTTTGAGAAACCGGTTGAACCGGATTCGAGATCCCGCGTTAGCCGGACAACACTTATAACTGATTTCGATGCGCACTTGTTCAACAGCGGGACTTTTTACAAAGTATTCGAAAAATTCGGCGCGCAAATAACAGATGAAGATGATAAAAGCGGAGTCAGATTCACAACATGGGCGCCTAATGCAGAATCAATCAGCGTGATTGGCGAGTTTAACGGCTGGCAGGAAGGCACAAATGAAATGTCCAAGATTCACGAAAGCGGACTATGGAGCGTATTCATCCCTGCGCTTAAGGAAGGCGACACATATAAATTCTCAATCAGATCTGTTGTTGACGGCCAGTATCGCAGAAAAATTGATCCATACGCCTTCAGGGCGGAAAGAAGGCCGAAGAACGCATGTGTTGTTCATAACATTAACAAGTATGAATGGAAAGATCATAACTGGATGAGCATGAGATCGGGCTTGATTTCTGACGATATCAAGCACACACCCATGAACATCTACGAACTACATCTCGGTTCATGGAAAAAAGATTATGATAATAAAGATTTCCAGAATGAGTGGGGTTACTTAAGCTACGGCCAGCTTGCCGGTGAAATTGTTGAGTATGTTAAGAAGATGGGTTACACTCATATTGAGCTAATGCCTGTTATGGAGCATCCGCTTGATATTTCTTGGGGCTATCAGGTAACTCACTACTATGCTCCCACAAGCCGCTTCGGCACTCCAGATGATTTCATGTATTTTGTAGATCATTGCCATCAGAACGGCATCGGTGTAATTCTCGACTGGGTTCCGGCTCACTTCCCTTCCGATGATCACTCGCTTGAATTCTTTGACGGCAAACAGATATATGCTTACGAAAACCTGAAAAAAGGATTTCATAAAGACTGGAATACATATGTGTTCGACTATGCGCGTCCGCAAGTGATAAATTTTCTAGTGGCAAATGCTTTATTCTGGCTTGAGAAATACCATGTTGACGGCTTAAGGGTTGATGCAGTTGCTTCAATGCTGTATCTTGATTACAGCCGCGACCAGGGCGAGTGGGAACCTAACATTCACGGCGGGAGGGAAAATCTTGAAGCGGTTGAATTCCTTAAACACTTAAATGATGTAATACATAAATATCATCCTCACGCGCTTATGATAGCCGAGGAATCAACGAGCTGGCCGGGAGTTTCCCACACCGTTGCCGAAGGCGGACTGGGATTTGATATGAAATGGAATATGGGTTGGATGAATGATATACTCCTGTATTTCTCCAAAGACCCGATACACCGCAAGTTTCACCAGGGAAAAATAACTTTTTCTCTTTGGTATGCCTTCAGTGAAAATTTTGTTCTGCCTGTTTCGCATGATGAAGTTGTTCACGGAAAGAAGTCTCTCTTAGAAAAAATGCCGGGAGATACCTGGCAGAAGTTCGCCAACCTCCGCCTGTTCCTCGGATTCATGACGGGTCACCCCGGAAAGAAGCTTAACTTCATGACGACTGATATTGGGCAGTATAACGAGTGGAACAGTGAATCACAGCTTGAGTGGAATTTGCTTGAACTTGTTGAAATGAATAAGAAGCTCAATCTGTATGCAAGCGACCTGAACAATTTGTACAAAACTCACCCGGCGCTTTATGAAGTTGATTTCCGCTCCGAGGGTTTCCAATGGATAGATTTTTCGGATGCATTAAACAGCGTGCTTTCATTCTACAGAGTTTCAGAAGGCAAGAAACAAATATTGCTGTTTACGTTTAACATGACTCCAACCATACGCGAAAATTATGTTGTCGGAGTACCCGAAGCGGGCTTTTGGAAAGAAATTTTCAACAGTGATGCCGAAATATACGGCGGCAGTGGAGTTGGCAACATGGGCGGGAAGGACTCCGAACCCGTGAAGAGCAAGAATTGGGAGAACTCGATAAAAGTAACCCTCCCTCCGCTTGCGGTTAATGTATATGAGTTTGAAAGAGCAGTTTGAAGCGATATTTTAAACCCTAACTGACTATTCTCTATATATTTAATTATTTATTATTATATTTGCATTCTCGGCACGAGTTCATTCATTCCCTGTTGTATATACTTATATTCTTATAACTTACAATCTATAGTAAAATTGCTTCAAACCATAATAAACTTAAAAATATAACCAATGAAAAAACTTAATTTCATCTTCATCCTCTTTTTAGCAGCCGGTATAAATATTTTTTCAGTTTATTCACAGGATAACACCGTAACGCAAAGCAAGGAGTCACAGCAGAAAATGACTTCGTCAGATGCACTTCAGATGATGAAGGACGGCAATCAACGCTTTGTTGACGGCAAAATGCTGAAGAGGAATCTTTCAGAACAGGTCCACGCCACCGAAAAAGGACAATATCCTTATGCCGTAGTATTAAGCTGTATCGATTCACGCGTTGCTCCTGAAATTACATTCGACCAGGGTATCGGCGATGTTTTTGATGCCAGGGTTGCGGGTAATTTCATAAACGATGATATACTTGGCAGTATGGAATATTCCTGTAAAGTAGTAGGCTCAAAGCTGATATTAGTTATGGGTCACACAGGCTGCGGAGCTATTAAAAGTACTATTGATGATGCGCAGCTTGGTAACATAACTCAAATGCTCGCAAAAATAAAACCGGCAGTGGAAAAGACTGTTTATGATGGTGAAAAGTCATCAAAGAATTATGATTATGTTGATCTTGTAAGCAAAGAAAATGTATTACTTGCAATTGAAAATATTAAGTTGAAGAGTCCCATACTGAAGGAGATGTATGATAAAGGCGAAATTGATATAAAAGGATGCATGTATGATATTCACACCGGCAAAGTTGAGTTTTATTAATCTTTAAAATTGTAAACATTTCAGCCCACGACTTAAGTCGTTGGTTATGAATTTGACATGGAAATCCAAAAACCGTTTTAACGGTTTAGATTTACGTATAATCTACTTCAAATTAGTTAAAGTTCACAATAAGGAAAATATTTTTTTTAGGAAATGGCTTATAACGAACAACTCGCAAACAGAATATCAAAGCTGCTTGAACAGCGTAAAGGAATTGTTGAAAAGAAGATGTTCGGCGGTATTGCTTACATGCTCAAAGATAAGATGATGATAGGAATTGTTAAAGATGAACTTATAGTTAGGTGCATGCCTGAAGATTATCCCGATCTTCTTAAGAAGCCTCATGCCAGGGAAATGGATTTCACAGGTAAGCCAATGAAAGGTTTTCTTTATGTTTCTGCTACCGGAATAAAGACTGATAGACAATTGCAAAAATGGCTTGATATAGGAATTGATTTCGCACTTAAGAGTCCGCCCAAGAAGAAAAAGAAAGGCAAGTAGATGTATAAATGACATACTTCGCATTCCTAAAAGGCATTAATGTTGGCGGGCATAATATCATTAAGATGGCTGAGCTTAAAGCTATGTTTGACTCGCTTGGATTCAAGAATGTGCGAACATTCATACAGAGCGGTAATGTTGTGTTTGAATCTGCCGACAAAGCCAAAGCCATAAAGAAAAAGATCGAAACTGCCATAAAAAAATCATTTGGTTTTGATATATGCGTCGTGATCCGCTCCAAACCCGAAATGGACAAGATAATCCAAGAGTATCCTTTCAGCAAAGTTAAGAACCATACTGAATGTAAAATAACTGTCGGATTCCTTGAAGCTGAGCCTTCAATTGCTTTAATAAAAGAGCTTAGAGCTTTCAATACAGTTAATGAAATCTTCGAGGTAAAAGGCAACAGCCTTTATCACCTCACCCGCGGTAATTTTTCGGATTCAATATTTTTTAAGAAAAATATTGTTGAAAAAACCCTGAAGATCATTTGCACGGCAAGAAACTGGAACACAATTAACAGGATTTTTAACATTTAAATAAGATCATTTCGAAAGAAATCATGCTGAAAGAGCAGTATAAACTGGTAAAAAGCTCAAGAGAAGTTTTGCTTGGGTTTTGTGAAAGCATAACTCCCGGAGACTTAACTAAAGAAAATGAAAGCTTCAATAAAAGCACAATTATTGAGCTACTGCTTCATATTGCCAATACTTATGTCTTCTGGCTGAAACGCTTTGCAGCCGGAGAGGAAATGGAATATTTCAAAACAGAGAATATCATTACAGTTGAAGAAGTAAGAAAAGCATTCGCCGAATCAGACCGAATTGTTGAAACTTTTTTAAAAAAATTCACAGATCCTGGTTCACCCATTGAAGGAGAAATATTCTGGCTTAAGAAAAAGATGACTTTCACAGTTCTTGAACTTTTCACTCACTTAATTACCCACGAGTTTCACCACAAAGGCCAGATCATGACAATGAGCCGTATATTGGGAAACGCCCCAGTTGATGCTGATATAATAAGGTTTTAAAATTGAAGATAGTCACCCATATTTTTACATATCAAATAATCATATCTATTCATAGTTTCGTACAACTTGTTTTGGATTCTTCGCTTCCGCCAGTGGGCGGACAAGTCGCTTAATGTGATAATGTGAAGAATGAATTTATTGTTTTTTACTATTTCGCTAATTCACAATTACAATATTTGATAAATATTTGCATACACGGGCATTTCTACCAACCGCCGAGGGAAAACCCCTGGACGGGCGAAATAGAAAAACAGGATAGCGCTAAGCCGTATCATGACTGGAATGAGAGGATATTTCAAGAGTGTTACCAGCCAAATAGTGAAGCAGAGATCATTGAAGATAAAGGTGAAGTTGTTGCTCTGGTCAATAATTATGAACTGATCAATTTCAATTTTGGCCCTACTCTGCTTGCTTGGATCCGGAATAAACACCCGGAAACTTATGATAAGATCATAGAAGCTGATAGAAAAAGCGTAAGCAATCATAACGGACACGGAAACGCAATTGCTATGTGTTACAGCCACATGATTATGCCTCTAGCTAATCTAAACGATAAGATCACACAGGTTAAATGGGCACTTGCTGATTTCAAGCATCACTTCGGGCGTAATAGCGAGGGAATTTGGCTGCCGGAAACAGCCTGCAATCAGGAAACGATCGAAGTGCTGATAAACGAAGGCGTGAAATATACGATACTGGATACAAGCCAGGCGGCATTTATCAAAAAGTTTGGAATTGATGATCTTACAGATGTAAGAGACGGCTCCATCAATCCAAAAATGCCGTACAGATGTTACTCAGAGCTTCACCCCGATAGATTTATTAATATCTTTTTCTATGACGGGCCAGTTTCCAAATCAGTAGCATTTGATGATGTTCTTAAAAGTTCGCAAAATCTGCTTACAAAAGTGTTTGAAGCATCCAATAAAGACCAAACTTCTCCACAGATCATAAGCGTTGCAACTGATGGAGAAACATTCGGACATCACAAACGGCATGCTGAAAGAACACTGGCATTTTTTCTCCGATCACTTGCCCCAGCAAATAACCTGAAAATTGTGAATTTTGGAGAGTATCTTGAGATGAACCCACCGCAATTTGAGGTAAAATTAAAGCCCGGTGAAAATGGAGAAGGCACTTCATGGAGTTGTCCCCACGGAGTTCAGCGCTGGCTGGCTGATTGCGGCTGCGGAGGAGGAGGCGCGTGGCACCAGCAGTGGCGTAAGCCACTAAGGGATACATTAAACTGGCTGCGGGATCAGCTAATAATCATTTACGAAAATCTCGGGAGTGCGTTCTTCGCAGATGTATGGAAAGCGCGGAATGATTATATTAATTTGATGCTTGAAAACACATTTGAAGGCAGGATTAACTTCTTTACATATAATGGAGTTAAAACTCTTACCGAAACCGAAATTAATGCAGCGATCAAGCTTCTTGAAATGCAGAAAAATTCAATGCTGATGTTCACAAGCTGCGGATGGTTCTTCTCAGAGATCTCCGGGATTGAAACCGTCAAGATACTTGAGTATGCATCAAAGGCAATGGAACAAACAAAGGAATTGACGGGAATTTCGCTTGAAGCCGAATTCCTGAAAAGGCTCTCACAAGCCGAAAGCAACATTCCAAAATTCAAAAACGGCAAGGGTGTATATCTTAAATTGGTTAAACCAAACAGTATGAGAAAGTAATTTGGATAGCAGCTATTTTCTAAATACAAAGACTGCCGGCAAATGGCATAGATCAGGCACAAAAAGGCGTGCGGGAGTTGCTGCGCCGCTGTTTTCATTACATTCGGCCAGCAGTGTTGGTATTGGAGAGATCCCTGACCTTAAGCTGCTTGTTGACTGGTGCTGTATCACCGGAATTTCTATCATTCAGTTGTTACCGCTAAATGATGTCGGCGATGATTTCGCTCCATACAGTTCATTAAGTACTTTTGCACTGGATCCGATGTATCTTAGAGTATCGCAGATAAAGAACGCTGATACTGCTCCATTCCATGCAGCGCTGCAGAAGATGTCGAAGAAATACCGCCCTATTCTCAAAAGAATCAACTATAAGATAAAAAAAGCAAAGATCGATCTGTTGTGGGAAATATTCAAATCAACTCCAACATCGGGAATCAACGAGCTAAGTGAATTTAAAGTCGCAAATGGATTCTGGCTGGAAGACTATGTGCTTTACAAAGTGATCAGGGAGCTTAATCCGGGTACCGGTTGGGAAAACTGGCCCGAAGGTCTGAAATTGCGAGATAAAGATTCAATTGAAGAGATCAGAATCGGAAATATCGAGCGTCTTGAGTTTCACAG
>JAUQWT010000416.1 GCA_030835005.1 Ignavibacteria bacterium
CGCGGAAAGGTTGCTCATCAGAGTATCCTGAATCTCATTGCCAAAATGAAATCGAATGAAGAAAAGTATCTTCAGGAGAATCTGGAGTTTGCGTCAAATAGTTCTAAGTTTACGTATTTGACACTCGCAGGAGGGGTTTTATTGAGTTCATTCTTGTTCATACTGGTGTTTTTGATACTCAGAAAGAAGGCAAATCATACATTCGATCTTGAAAACCAGGACATCTCAAGGGAAGAACTTGAACAGATCGTTAAAGAAAGAACTGCCGAAATATCGCAGATAAACCAGAAGCTTTACAAAAAGGTTGACCAGCTTGAAAAGCTTGATGCAAAGTTAACACGTTCAGAAAAATATTACAGAATGCTTTTTGAACAAGCTCACGATGCAATTATTATATTTTCTCCGGATGGGCAGATCGTTCTTGATGTTAACAACCGTGCATGCGAGCTGTATGGCTTGACAAGAGAAGAATTCAGGGGCATCAGCCTTAACAGCATATCAAAGAATATACCGCATGGCGAAGAAAATATTAAATCCACTCTTGAAAAGGGTTATTATCACAATTTTCAGAGCGTACATTACAGGAAAGATTCAACTGAAATGCTGGTCGAGATAAATGCTTCGCTTATAAGCTACAACGAAAAGCCGGCAATACTTTCTATAAACAGGGATATAACCTACAGGATACTAAAAGTTATTTGATATATACTTACATTTTTACTTACCCTTCAGTTACTTATATTGGCAAATAAGAAATTAATAACTATATTTTAGGAGCAATTTTATATGAAACTAAATCCGATGCAGGGCATGCTTAAACAGGTGCAGAAGATGCAGGAAAAGATGCAGGAAGTGCAAAATGAACTTGAAAATAAGTTTGTAACTGAGGAATCGGGAGGAGGCATGGTGAAAGTAACAGCAAACGGAAAGCTCCTCATCACAAAGATCGAAATTGAGAAAGAAGTAATAAATCCTGAAGAACCTGATATGCTGGAAGATCTGATTGTGGCGGCTGTTAACAAGGCAATTGATTCAGCTCAAAAGATGGCTCAGGATGAGATGCAAAAAGCAACTTCCGGAATGATGCCAAATATACCCGGATTGAATTTATCAGGAACGTGAATAATTAATGCTAAAACATGCAGACTTCAGAATCACTTGATAAAGTAGCCGAAGAGCTTTCAAAACTTCCAAGCATTGGCAGGAAGACGGCTCACAGAATAGCGATGTATCTTGCAAAATCGCCGGCAGAAGAAGTTATAAGCCTCTCCGACGCGCTGCTTCAGTTGAAAGATAAGATCAAGCTTTGCAGTGTTTGCTGTAATATTACAGAAAATGATCCCTGCAATATATGCGAATCACCTAAAAGGAATAAATTCTCCATTTGCATAGTTGAAGAACCGGGAGATGTGTTTGCTATAGAAAAAACCAATGAGTTTAAAGGATTGTATCATGTACTTCATGGAATAATTTCACCCCTTGATGGTATTGGCCCTGAAGACATCAAAGTTAAAGAACTCCTCATGAGGTTAAGCGGCAACATAGACGAGATCATCCTTGCGCTGAATCCCAGTGTGGAAGGTGAATATACTATAACATACTTAAGCAAACTTATAAAGCCGCTTAATATAAAGATCTCCAGAATTGCCCGGGGGATTCCGGTTGGCACAGATCTTGAGTTTGCAGATGAAATTACAATAGCTAAAGCAATTGAAGGAAGAATTGTTTTGTGATGACTGCAATGAAAATGGAAATGCAAAAGACAGATGACTGGTATAAAAATTGGTTTAATAATAAGGAATACCTTGAACTTTACAGGCACAGGAACACTGCAGATGCAAAACTGGTAGCCAAACTGCTGATGAAATCGGTTCCGATTAGCAAGGGTTCAAAAGTGCTTGATCTCGCTTGCGGCAACGGAAGACACAGTGTCATAATTGCTTCCAAGGGTCTGAATGTGCTGGGAATTGACCTCTCTCCATTTCTTATCAGTGAAGCAAAAAAAAAGCTCAGAAGCGATTATAGTAAGTTCAAGAATAGTTTGAGATTTGAGATAAGGGACATGCGAAAAATAGGCCATAAAAGAGAATTTGACCTGGTAGTAAATCTGTTCAGCAGTTTCGGGTATTTTGATAATGACAGCGAAAATCGTAGAGTAATCTCAGAAGTATCCGGAAGCTTGAAAAATGGAGGACACTTCTTCTTTGATTTTTTGAATGAAAGTTATGTCCGGCGAAACCTGGTACCAATTGACATGATAAAGAGAAACCGGAAAGTAATAATTCAGGTTAGAGAAATTACCGGAGGCTTTGTTAAGAAAAATATAGTGATTATCAGAAATTCCTCAGGCAAAGCATATCCTGAGATCAATGTTTTCCATGAGAATATACGGTTGTTTACATTTGACGAACTTAAGAAGATGTTTGCTCACTGCGGCCTAAGGATCATAAAAACCTTTGGTGATTATTTCGGGACCAGATTCACTAAAACCAGTTCAGAAAGATTGATAATTTTAGCGCGAAAGATATAACCTTTTGAAATACAGAAATTCAAAATATTTGCTGTTCATCTTTTTCAGCATGTTGCTTTTAAAGGGCTGCGGAATATTCGAAACACGCGACCCCGAGACTCCGCAAACGATTCGCTCCACATACTTTCCGCCTACAACTGCTCAGCTGGTAATAGATAATCTTGCATATTCCATACTGGAAAAAAATTCAGAGAATTATTTCAAATGTATTTCTGCAGGAGAATTTAAATTCATTCCTGATTCAAGGTCACTTCAGCAATATGAACAGATATTCCTTTCCTGGAACAGGGCTTCTGAGAAGAATTACCTAGATAATCTGATCTCTCAAACCAACCCAACATCATCCAGTGTGCTTTTTCTTGATAATACCCGCATGACACAGTTCACCAGCGATTCAGCAGCTTTGCAGGCAGATTATATATTTGTTTTCCAGCATAGATTAAGTGTGCCAAAATCAGCTACAGGAAACCTTACTATTACAATTGCCACTGATGAAGATGCATTGTTCTACATAAGGAAATGGGAAGATTTCAGGCAGAATGACTCCGATTTCACATGGAGCGAGTTCAAAGCAAATTTTGCAAATTAAA
>JAUQWT010000066.1 GCA_030835005.1 Ignavibacteria bacterium
GAGGCAAAAACTTTGCAAAATACCATATCCTGAAGCTCTGCCAGGCAGGGCTTGATGCAGGTTTTACCTACCAGGAAGGCTACTGGCCGAAGAATAACAACAGGTCTATCATACTGTATCTTAAAATGGGTTGGCAGATCATGCACATAAGAGATAACCAGGAGCTTGGTATGAAGGCAGATCTTGTGAAATTAAGGAACCAGACATATGAACTTATCTTAAGCAGTAAGTAAAATGGCAAAACAAGCACTTGTGGCTATTCACCAGCCGACATTTTTCCCGTGGCTGGGCTACTTTGATAAGATAGTTCGCTCTGATTTTTTTGTATTTCTGAATAATGTGCAATATCCCAAAAAAGGCGGCAGCTGGTCTAACCGTGTCAAAATAATGATCAGCGGCGTACCGGACTGGATAACGATGCCTGTCATTCGGAATTACAGCGGCACCAGAAACATTAATCAAATTGAAATTGACAATTCCAAAATCTGGAATGAGAAACTCATAAGAACAATTGAATTCAATTACAGAAAAACACCTTATTTTTTTGAAATATTCCCTTTTATAACTAAACTGCTTGAATTGCGCAGCAGAAATATTTCGGAGTATAATATCAGTGTAATACATTCCATATGCGACTATCTTGAAATTGCTACAACTCATTTTGTTCTGGCTTCAACATTAAAGACTTCCGGCAATGCAACGGATCTATTAATTTCTATAATTAAGGAATTGGATGCAGATTCATATATGTGCGGCGGCGGGGCATTCAAATACCAGGAAGATGGGAAATTTGAAGCTAACGGAATAAAGCTTCTATATCAGAATTTCGTGCATCCGGTTTATGCTCAATATAATATTAAGGAATTTGTCCCGGGACTTTCTGTAATTGACCTGTTAATGAATTGCGGAAAAGAAGCGGCATCAGACATCATAAAAAGATGCGCCAACACACAAATATTACAACAAAAATAGTTAAATTTGATAGTGAATTACTTCAAAAATAAGAATGTTCTGGTTACAGGCGGCCTGGGGTTTGTTGGCAGCAATTTGAGTATTGCCCTTGCCGGCAAAGGCGCAAATGTACTGATAATAGATAATATGCTCCCAAGGCAGGGAGGTAATTTATTCAATATTGAGCCTGTCAAAGATAAAGTTAAGGTCAATATTTCCGATATCAGGAATCCGATCTCGATGAATCACCTTGTTAAAGGTATTGACTACGTTTTCCATATAGCCGGACAGGTAAATCATGTTGATAGCGTAAAAAATCCCTTGAACGACCTTTCAATTAATGTAGAAGGCACTCTTGTTCTTATGGAAGCTTTGAGAACTAATAATCCTGATGCCAAAGTGGTTTTTACCGGAACAAGGGGCGAATACGGGTCATCACTAAAATTGCCTGTTGCAGAAAATCACAGAATCAACCCAATAGGGATCTATGCAATTACGAATTTTGCGGCTGAAAGAATAATCTTAACCTATAACAACCTGCATAAGATAAAATCTGTATGCTTGAGAATCACAAACACTTATGGCCCAAGGCATCAGATGGCGCATGATGAATATGGTGTGTTCAACTGGTTTATCCGCAAAGCAATTGATGATGAAGTAATACCTATCTTTGGCGACGGCAGAATTTTGAGAGACTACCTTTATATTGATGATTTAGTAAGTGCTTTGTTGATGGCAGCAGTTTCTGAAAAGACTGCAGGAGAAGTTTATAATATTGGTTCGGGCATTCCCTTGAGTTTTATTGATCTTGCAAATAAAATAATAGAAATTGCCGGAAGCGGAAAAGTTAATCATACTGAATTTACTTCTGAAAGAAAAGCGCTTGAACCAGGAGATTATTACGCAGATATAACAAAGATCAAAAAAGAGCTTGGCTGGGAACCAATTGTTATGCTTGATAAGGGTATTAACGAAACGTTGAAATATTACAGAAAGAATAAAAACAAGTATTGGTAAGAATGGGAAAAGTAACAAAATTAAAAAGTCTATATGATTACAGGAAGCAGATCCTTGGACTTGTGAACGACAAGAACCATGAGAAAAAGCAAAATACTGTTCTTGCAAAATACGGGATCGAGAAATTGCCAATAGTTAAACCGTCTGATTTCTTCTCAAAATATCCCAGAACTAAGGGTGATGATAGTATAACTATTACATCCGATTTTTCGTATGGAATATCACCGGAGAATGATTATTACTTCCTTTGCAGAATAGCAAAGGCAATAAATACAAAAAGATATTTCGAAATAGGCACCTGGCTGGGACTTTCTGCAAGGAATATTTCAGATAATCTGGGTGATGATGCCGAAGTGTTTTCGCTTGATATACCATTTGATCATCCTGAAATGGCAGTATTTGGGATACCCGAACACATATTTGGTTATTATGCTAAAGAGAAGAAGAATGTCACATTCCTGAAATCAGACAGCAAACTATTCAATCATGTAGAATATAATAAGAGCATTGACTTGGTTTTTATAGATGGTAATCACTCACAGGAGTATGTAGAAAACGATACACGAATTGGTCTTGAACTCATGAAGAACAATTCATCTATAATTGCATGGCACGATTATGTCATTCTAGGCGAGACCAATAAGAATGTTTTGTGCGGAATTCTGAACTCAGTACCGACAGAAATGCACAAACATATAATTCACCTTCAGCAATCAAATATGGCGCTCTATTCGCCTTCTTTCGATTTCACTCCTATAAAAGACAAAAGGTGGGACATCCCGGAAAGCACTTTTACAGTTGAGATGAAACTGAAAATATGAGAATCTTTGTCTAATTTGGTTTGATGAGAATTCGAAATCAAAGTATTCTTCAGTTTATTTTACTAATTTTTTCTGTAACTTACTGTTAAATTAACAATAAAGTATGATAGCTTTTACTTGTGATACAGATTGGGCACCTGAAGAAGTAATTGAGGATACTCTGAATCTTTTTGAAGTGTTTGGAGTTAAGTGCACATTTTTTTCTACACATCACTCATTGAATCTTTCAAAATGCAACAAAAAATTGTTCGAGATCGGGATACATCCTGATTTTACACCGTTACTTAACAACAACTCCGGGAGATCTCTTGATGATATTCTGGATGATATTATAGATATACACCCTGAAGCTTTGGGAGTAAGAACTCATACTATGGTACAAAGCATTGGCTTGCTGCAAAGATTTGCTGAGAAAAAAATGCTTTATGAAGCAAATAGTTTTATGCCGTACCAGACCGGATTAAAGCCCTTCAGATTATGGAACAACTTGGTAAGGATCCCCTACAACTGGGAAGATGATGTTCATTGGGCTTATGGATACTCATTTGATGACAGCAGAATAAACCTTGATTCCGAGGGACTGATAGTATTTGATTTTCATCCCATACATATATTCTTGAATACAGAGAACAAATTCAGATACAGCGAAGCCAGAAAATATTTCGACGATCCAAAAAAGCTGGTAGAATATAAAAATACGGAATTGCCCGGCACAAGAGATCTTTTGATGAATCTGCTAAAGCAGATCAAGAGCCTGAATATCCCGACCCATAAGATGAAAGACATTGCGTACAGCTGTTTACAGGATCAGTTCCTATAGAATCAATGCAGGTCAGTTTAATATAGGTGAAATTCAAAGATCCGGCAAAATCTAAGTGAAAATTCGACTTAAATTTGAGAAAAAAAAGAGTTTTTATAGGTGTTTCAAACGTCGCCGGTGTTTCCTCCAGGTTAAAAAAGGGTTTTGATGAAATCGGTGTTGAATCAAATTTTTATTCATTTGACAAGCATGTTTTCGGTTACAAATCAGATAAGATAATAACTTATTCGAAAAACTCTTTAATCAGAAAATTCCAAAAAGTATTCCTGCTTGCAAAACTAATTTTGAAGTATAAGTACTTTATTTATGTTCATACACAAAGCATTCTTCCCGGATTCAGAGATGTGAAGCTATTCAGGTTTTTCGGCAAAAAAACAATGATGGTGTTCACGGGCTGCGACGTTAGGATACCGGAAAAAGTTGAGAAGTATAAATGGAATACGTGTGTGAATTGCTCAATTGAATACCAGGAATTTGTTGGATGCAACATTCCGCGGAAATTGAAAATGACAATTGAGATTGAAAAGCTTTTTGATCTTATTTCCTGCCCTATGGAAGCAGGAGGCGCCCTCACCAGACCTTTTTACCCGGGCTATTTTCCGGTGGACCTTACAAGGTTCCCCAAAGAACAATTTGAAAACTATCAATATCACACACCGATCAGGATTCTGCACGCACCCACACACGAAACTTACAAAGGTTCCAAATACATTTATTCTGCAATTGAAAAGCTCAAGGCTAAATACGATGGGCAATTCACATTCAAAGTTATAAAGAACCTGGATATAAATGACTTCTATGAAGAGATCGGCAATTCAGATCTCGTCATAGATCAAATGCTGCTAGGAAGTTATGGTTTTGTTTCTATAGAGGCAATGGCCATGTACAAACCGGTCATTACCTATATGAGAGAAGATATTTGGGATAGAGTTAAATCCGATTGCCCAATTATAAATGCTAATGCTGATAGTTTATACGAAGTACTTGAGAATATTATTCTTGATCCTGAACAGTTAAAAGATATAAGCATTAAAAGCAGAGAATACGTAGAAAGCTTCTGGGAAGAGAAGAAAGTTGCAAGAGATTATTACAGTCTTTTTGAGTCAAACTAAATTACCTGTAATTGTTAAAAAGACTATTTAAAGAGACAGTTGTTTACGGTTTAAGCAGATATATTGCCAAGTTTATAGGTGTCTTTTTGCTGCCGCTATACACAGCCGCCCTTTACCCGGAAGATTATGGCATTCTAGACCTGCTTGGAACTATTTCTCTTGTCAGTACTTTCCTGATAGTGTCAGGAACTGATTCTGCGCTAAGCTATTATTATTTCCGAAAGGAGTATATTGACGAAAGGCCAATCATGCTTTCCTCAGCTCTTTGGCTGAGAATAATATTCTCTCTTTCTGCTTTAGTGATCATTTTCTTTGCCGCCCCCT